>DATBZG010000071.1:0-4826 GCA_036513335.1 Solirubrobacteraceae bacterium
CGGGCAGCGAACGCGCCGTGGCCGGCGAACACGAGCACGCCTGCGTCAGCGGAGTAGTGCAGGTAGGGAATCGCCGTCAGGCCATCGTGGCTGAGCAGTTCGCGCCCTGCCTTGGACTCGCCGTGCAGCGCGTACTTGACCGAGGCCGTAGATGCCTTTTCGGAGGTGATGCTCACGACCTTCAGTTCGTAGCTGAGCACCTGGCCAGTCGATGAGAGGTATTCGAGCTGCTCCACCTTGCCTGACTGCAGGTCGATCGCTTCGCACTGGGTCGCGCTCGGCAGGCACGAGCCTTCGCCGTGCAGGATCGCTTCGCCGACGAGCGTGAACGTGGCACTCTTGCCGCCGGCGGTGACGCCGCGGAAGACGATCAGCGCCTGCGTGCTCGATGGCAGCGGCGTCAGCAGTTTCAGGTTCTCGTAAGGGGTCAGCGGCGTGGTGTCGGTGACGGGCAACTGCCCGAACATCACAGCCACGTGGTAGATCGTCTTCGGCTTCGCCGGAGTGCTCGGCTTCGACGGGGTCGAGGGAGTGCTCGGCGTGGAGCCTCCCGAGCTGCCCGAGGAGGAGCTCGAGCTCGAGGAGCTGCTGCTCGTGGTCGAGCTCGACGAGGTCGTGGTTTTGGCAGCAGCCTTCGCCTTCGGTTCCGGCAGCGGCGTGAACGGGTTTCGGGCGCTCCCGTGATGCTGATCGACAGCGCCGCTCGTCACCTCCGCGACAGCCGTTTCCGGCGTCTTCTGGCTTGTGTCGAGACCGGCCGGCGTCGAGGAGCCCGGGCCTGTAGCCGCAGCCGTGGGCGTGGCCGCACTCGAGCCCCCGCCCAGCGCCACATAGGCGATCGCGGCGATGAGCGCCACGGCGACCAGCGCCACGAGCGGCAACAGGCGCCGGTCGAGCAGATCGGCCTTCAGGGATGCAAGGAACTCGTTCATGGGTTCACTTTCACGATTGCGGGAGACACCGGCGAGCTCGCGCTGGCGGAGGTCGTGCCTTCTCCCGTGGGAGATGCGGGCGTCGCAGAGCCGGTCAGGCTCTGGCTGGCCGGCAGCACGTAGGCGGCCGCGGTGATCGCGCCGGTCAGGCCGCTGGTCTTGCCGTTCGGGGTCCCAGACGACGCCGGTGTCAGCGAGACGCTGCGTATCGTCAGCAGGCGACCGCTGACCTCGATCTTCCCCGAGCCGTCGAGCTTGGTGAAGTCCGTGAGCCGGTTGAACAGGTGTTCGAGATCGAAGTAGCTGCCTTCGAAGGTGAACGTGAACGGAAGCTGGGTGAGGCCCGCCGCGGCGACTGGGGCGCTGGCGGCCGCACCCGCGCTGCCGCCGGAGCCGTTCGCGATCGAGGAGAAGTAGACATCCCTCTGGTTGGAAGCCTGCGTCAGCTGGTCGATCAGCGACGCCACTTCCTGGCTCGGCGGCACCGCTTTGCCGAGGTTGACGGTCGCCGCGTACGCCGTCGCGTACTGCGACTGCGCGCCCTTGGCGTCCGCCACCTTGCCTTCCGCGGCCGTGAGCTGCGACTGGGCGCTCGCGACCTGCGAGTTCAGTTGACCAACCTGCTTGCGCTCAGGCGAGACAACCTCCATCCACACGCCTGCGAGGACGACCGCGACGACGATGGCCATGATCACTATGCGATCGCGTCCGGTCATCGCGCGGCGCTCCCAGATGAGCTCGTGGTTGTCGTGGTGGACGCCGCGCCCGTGGTGGCGCCCTTGGCCGCGGAGTCCGAGACCGTCTTCGTGACCGCGGCCAGCGCGGAGGCGCTCGGCAGCGGTTCAAATGTGATCACGATCGAGAAGACCGGGTCGCTCGAGTTGCAACCGGCGGTGCTCGAGCTCGTCCCGCCCTTCGGCCCCGAGGTGGAGCTCTGCAACGTGACTTCCTTGACCCCGTCGATCAGCCGCAGGCGCTGGAGCGTGAGCGCCACGATCGGCTGGCTGCTTGCACAGCCGCCGAGCGTGAAGGTGGGGACGCTTCCCGCGGGCGTGGCGGAGCCGGCGGCGGATGTCGCGCTGCTCGTGCTCGTGCTCGCCGCCCCGACGGTGCCGGCGAGCGAGGAAAGCGTCACGCCGTAGGGCATCACGCGACCGAATTCGTGGAACGCGTGCGCCCAGTCGAAGCGCGAGTCGATCAACGATTCGACCGCCTGGGTACGTTCCTGGCGCTGCGCGATGAAGCTCGTGTAGGGCGCCAGCCGTTCGGCTGTCGTCTGGGCGCGTTGCGCCTCAGCGGTCAGGGTCGCCACCTGCGCCTGGCGGCTAGCGATTTGACGGTGCGCGCCGCCGTACAGGTAGGCCATCAGCGCCAGCCCGCCGATCAGCAGCAGGACCGCGTAGGCGGCGCCCTGCGAGCGACCGGCACCGACGGGCTGCCCGGTGCGCTGTTCTGCTGGGATCAGGTTTACGGCTCTCATTGGTGAGGAGCCTCCGCTGTGGCCAGTCCGGCGGCGATCGCCAGCCGGTGCGGCGAGACATCCTCGGAGAGGTCGTTCTCGAGCACCCCGATCTCCTCGCAACGGACCTCCACGCCAAGTGAGGCCTGGAGCGCCTCGGCAAAGCCGGGAATGTCCTGTGCACACCCGCTCATGACGACGTGCGAGACATCGCCGCCCCCGTCCTGGGAACGGTGAAAGTCGAGCGAGTTGCGAACCTCGCCGGAGATGTCGCGAATGCCGTTCTCGAGCACCGTCCACAGGTCGGCATCGGACTGCGGCGCCTGGGAGACGGGGCCGCTCTCGATCGCGGCAAGCTCCTCGTAGCTCATCGCGTCCTCGGCGTCCTCGGCGCTGAGCTCGTGCTCGCCATCCTCGGCGCCTTCGAGGTCAGTCCCCACGACGCCGCCGGTGTCGGCGCTCGGCGCGGGCAGCTCCTGCGCGCTCGGCGCCGCTGCCGTCAGGTCGACCCCGGCGAGCAGCGCGCGCGCCTCCGTCAGCGCGATGCTGCGCCGCTCGGCGAGCTCGCTGGCCATGCCCTCGAAGCCGCTGCCGACCACGCGGGTGAACCTGCAGACCGTGCCCTCGGCAATCGCGAGGTTGGTCAGCCCGTCGACGTTCAGATAGAGCACGCGACCGGCCTGGTCCTCCCCGCTGCGGTAGAGCGAGCGGATCAACGCGAACGCCGAGAGATCGACGCCCTCAACAGTGAGACCTGCGCGGCGCACCGCGCCGACGAGACGTTCGATCATGTCGCGTTGCGCGGCCACGAGCACCACCCGCTGGCGTGGCCCGGCCGGCGTGTCGACGACACCCAGAGGGTGAAAGTCCATGACCGCGTTGTTGAGCGGCATCGGCACCTGATCCTGTGCCTGGAAGTTGACCGCGGCAGCGAGCTCCTTGCGGTCGGTGACCGGCGGTAGCTCCAGCGTGCGAAGCACGGTGCGCTGGTTGGCAACGCCCACGCGGACGCTCTTGCCGAGCCGGCTCTTGCCGAAGAGCTCGCGCAACGCCTCGGCGAGCGCGTCATCGTCCACCACTTCGCCGTCGCGCATCGCGTCGGCGGGGAGCGCCAGACCGGCGGCCTGCTCGGCGACGATCGAGCCGTTCACGCGCGCCTGGACGGCTGCGACGAAACCGGGCTGGATGTCCAGGCCAACCAGATCCTCACCCGAGCGACGGCCGAGACCGGTCGGGAGCTTCAGCTGGAGCGATGGGATTCGTAGTGAAGGGAGTTGCATCTCGAGTAGCGCTTCAGACGGCGGGGGGATCACCCGCAGGTGGGGTATCGGCGTCAAGCCCCCGGCGCTTTAGTGAAGGAAGTGGTTGACGTAGACACCCACGAGCTGATGACCCACGAAAACCGCCGACAGCCCCCCCAGCGCGAGGAACGGGCCAAAGGGAATCGCCGTCTTACGCCCCTGCTGTGCCCCCTTGCGAGCGATCACGACGACACCGAGCGTGACGCCGCTAAGCAGCGCGATCAGCAGCGCCGGCGCGACAGCCGCACCCAGGAACAGCCCCATCATGCCCGCGAGCTTCACGTCCCCCATCCCCATTCCGCCCGGGTAGGCGAGGGCGGCGAGAAGCAGGAACCCTCCGGCTGCGGCCGCCGCGATCAAGCGTCCCGGCTCGCCCGACGGGTCGAGCGCCAGCCCGACCGCGAGCGCGAGCACAGCACCCAGACCGGTGATCCGGTTCGGGATGATCCGGTGTTCGAGGTCGATCACCGCCGCCGGGACCAGGAGCAGAATCAGCACCAGGCTCAACGCGATCGCGCTCGCCGAGCGATGGGTCAGCACCGCTGCCACGCACAGCGCGGCCGTCGCCGCCTCGATCAGCGGGTAGCGAACCGAGATCGATGCGCCGCAACCGCGGCAGTGACCGCGGAGCAAGAGCCACGACAGAATCGGGACATTGTCGTAGGGCTTGACCGGAGTCCCGCACTTCGGGCAGTGAGACGCCGGAGTCACGAGCGACTCGTGCCGCGGCAGACGATGAACGACGACGTTCAGGAACGAGCCGAAGACCGCGCCGAGAACGCCTGCGAAGGTTGCCTCCATGGAGAACTGATCGACTCCCCCGGCCTTCAGCTTTAGGCCAGCTTGCTGTGAGAGCCGGCCGCAAGCGCCCCGCGGTCGCGAAGCGCTTATGGCACCGGCTCAGGAACTGACTGCTACCAGGTCGAGGTGCTTTCGACTTTCCCTGGGCATTCTTTTTTGGTGCTCTTGCATTTGTGTTCGATCGCTCCCGTCGCCAGACGCTTGACCGTGTATTCGTCGCCCGTGTTCTGGGCGGTCGCGGTCACTTCATACGTTTCCGCGGTGCCTTTCGCAACGGTCAACTCGGCTTCAGTCGTCTTCGTGTAGTTGATCGACGGCTCGATCTTCTGCAGT
>DATBZG010000072.1:0-8321 GCA_036513335.1 Solirubrobacteraceae bacterium
CGGCAGGCACCACTGAATTCCTGGCGCGCAGAGAAGCGAAACGCGCACGGACGGGGAGCGAAGATACCTCGGGCGCGATTGAAGCGCTACTGACGAGCTACGAGAACATTGAAGACGCGGCGCTCGCGCGGCGCGCAAAGACGCTGGAACGCGAATTCGTGACGGGCGCGGAAGGCACGCTGACGAGAGTGGAGGCTGGTATTGAGACCATGCTTGGGATCCACTCGGCACTGAGCGAAGTGCGTGAAGCTGAAACGCACGCGACGATCGTCGCCCGCGTGCGTACCGCCGCGGGGGGGCGCTACGCGGCGAAGCTGGAACGATCGACGAGCGGCGGAAACGGATGCAAGCTGCGCCTGTCGACGGAAAGGCTGACACGCAAACAGGGCTCGCGCGGGAGCGTTGTGTTCTCGGGCGGCGGCTATTGCGTGACGGGCAGGTTCACCGGGCCCGATCCGAGCGTCTTTTGCAACCGCGGCCTGCTCACGATCAGCGCGCTGGCGCCGTCCTCTGCGCGTACGGCACGCCTGCTGCTGAGCAACGGCCGTGAGCTCACCTCGCGCCTGATCCGCGCACCGCGCCTGGGCACGGCGCTGGGTTACTACTTCCAGATCGTGCGCGGGCCCGCACCGATCCCCACTTCGCTGACGGAGCTCGGCGCGGGTGGCCGTGTGCTGCGCGTGGTGGCGCTCCCGCCGGTGGTGGAATGCACGAAGCACCCGATCAAATACCTCCCGGGCGGCAGGCCGCGGGTGCTGGTGCGCGGGCGCGCGCCGCATGGCCCGAGCTACACGATCGTGGGCGAACGCTACCGCTTCCTCGGCCACGTGCATTCGGGAGTAAAGGTAAACACGGTGGGCGGATCGGGTGAAGGCGGGCGAAGCGTCTCCAGCGGCGCGATCGAGCTCGGGTCGGGGCCGCCGCCCCCGTTCTCGATCCAGGAATCGACGGGCTGTGACCCCAAGCTTTACGACATCGTGTACGGCTTGCTGAAAGCAGCTGGGGCGCAGGTGCTGGTGCGCATCGCAGGCGTGCTGACGCCGCTGCACGAGGTGCGACTTGCGGGCTCGCTCTATGAAGGGCGGGCGCTCGCATTTGGAGCATTCACGGCTGCACCGACGCAGGTGGTGGTCCGCAACGCGCACGGCAAGACGATCTCCCAGGAATCGCTGCGCGGCTCGGCGAGCGTGACCGCTGCGGAGTGCGAAGCGGAAACGGAATGACGGCGAGCGGCGCGTGGCGCGCGTTTGTGCTGGCGCTCGTGGCATCTGCACTGCTCTGCGGATTTGACAGGCCCTCGAACGGAGAGGCTGCATCGACCCCGGTGACGCCGAGCGCAACAACGGACGCGCAGGCCACGCGCGCGTACCTGGTCGCGCAGCACAGGCTGATCAGAGCGCTGCTGCACGGGTTGACTGCGGCCCGCGGTGCGGAAGGCGTCGTGGCGGAACGGATCGCCGGGGAATGCCGCGGCGTGCTGTCGGGGGTGCCGCAGCCGTCGCTGTTGCCTGAGCGAAGCCCCCGCGCGAGGGGCGAAAACGACCGCCTCACCCATCAGCGGCAAACCGTCGAGAGGGAGCTCGCCTCGGTGATTGCAACACCGGGCGACAGCCTGCTTCGCCGGGTCGAGGAAACGTATGCCGCCGAAGTGCACAGGCTGTCGTGGAGCAATCCAGAGATCGCCTCGCTCCTGCAGGCGCTGGCGGCCTCCAGGCTCGCGGAGCTCTCGGCGCCGGCCCCGCCGTTCTGCGCCGACGCGAGGGCGTGGGCGCAAAGCGGCTTTCGCGCCTTGTCTGTGGCCAGTCGCGAACTGGAAGCGGTGGAAGCGGCGAGGCAGAGCTCCGTTCGGCGGGAGGAACGTGCACTTAGCGCGCTGCTGGAGCCAGAGGAGAACGCATCGGCTCGAGCGCTGATGCGCAGGACGAGCACCCTGGAAATCGAGCTGTTTGCGGAGGTCCTCAGCGACGCTGGCACGCTCGAGCGCACGGGTCGAATCGTCGGGCTCCCGGAGCCAAAGAACGAACCCAGGAGGGACGTCAAGCTGGGCCGCGGGCGCACGGCAGCAGGCACGCGCTTCGCCGTGAACACCACATCCGGCGGCCTGCTGAGCTCCCTGGGCGCCGGCTCTTGTCATCGTTCGGTATCGGTGTTCTACAGCCTGCTTGGCGGCTCGCCGGAAGGGCTGATCCAGGGCGGGCCCAACAACCCGATCTGCGTCTCCAGGCCACGGGAGCGAGACCCAGCGCTCTTCTGCGAAGCGGGCTTGGAGGTGATCCAGACGGCGGTGCCGGCGTCGGTGCGCTCGGTCAGGCTCGTGCTCGCGGACGGGCACACGATCGAGTCGCACGTGGTCCCCGTGCCGCGCAGGGACGGTGGTCCCGTGGGTATTTACGCCCAGGAGATCCGTGGCAGCTCCAGCCACGCGGTGACGCTGGTCGAGCTGAATGCGGACGGCGTGGCAGAGCTCAGTTTGCACCTCCCGCGATACCGGTGCGTGAAGCCGCGCGAGCAACCTGAAATCCCGCCGCGCTTGGTGGAACTCGCGGCAGGGAACACCCCGGAGGGGGAATTCTTCGCGATCAGTGCTTTCGGGAGCATCAACGGCGAGCCGTTCGTCACCGTCGACACGGGCGTCGACCCAGAAGTCAATGAAATAGCGCTAGGAGCTAAAGCGAGTAGGGGGTTCCCCTGGTCGCTGTCGATCGGCTGCGCCCCGCACCCGTACGCGATCCTCTACGGCATCCTCGCGCCACCGGGAGCGTCGGTGACGGCGCAAACCGCCCAAGGTGCCGTGGCGCTGAACGTGGTCCCGATCGAATCGCGCCTGCACGCGAAGGGGCAGCTCGTATACGGCGTGTTCAGCGCTCTGCCCTCCGAACTGACGGTGCGGGGCACGAACGGCTCGAGCGTGTACACGGAAAACCTGCAGTCGCAGGCGACGGAAGCGACGGAATTCTGCGAAGGCTACGAGGAACCGGCGTCGTAGCTGACCCGCGCCAGCGCCAACCCATGTGCAGGCGCGGTCCTCCCGGCCTCAGCCCGCGGGCGCCCCTCCAGCAGCTGAAGAAATTCCTCGAGCGTGCGTATGCCGGAGGCGACGTCGAGCATGGTGCCGACGAGCACACGGTTCATGTGGCGCAGGAACATGTCGGCCTGGATCCAGAACTCGAGCAGGGGCCCGTCGCCGAGCCACTGGGCTGAGAGCACGTTGCAGATGAAGTAGGAGTGCTCGGTCTCGGTGGGGGTGAAGGCGGTGAACTGGTGCTTGCCGATGAGCGCATGGGCGCACTGGTCGAGCAGCTGCCGGTCGACTGCCCCGGTCCACCAGAAGGAGCGCTGGCGCTCGAACACGGAGCGGGTGCGCCGGGCGAACACGCGGTAGCAGTAGGTGCGGCTGAGGGCGTTGCGACGTGCGTTGAAGCCATCGGGTGCGGGTTCGGCTGCGAGCACGGCAACGTCGGCGTCGAGCAGCCCGTTGAGGCGCAGAGGGTCGACGGCCTCGTGGGCGTAGCTTGCGACCTGCCCCCAGGCGTGCACGCCGGCGTCGGTGCGCCCGGCGACGGTGAGCGCGAGCGGGCGTCCGTCGTGCGCGGTGTCTCCGAGGACGGTGCGCAGGGCGCGCTCGAGCTCCTCCTGCACGGTGCGCTCCTGGGGCTGTCTTGCCCAGCCGGCAAAGGCGCTGCCGTCGTACTCGATGGTGAGCTTGGTGACCATCCCGGGAGCGCTGGGCGCTGCGAGAGGGCGCGGCTCAGACGAGCTCGATGAAGACCATCTCGGTGGCGTCGCTGCGACGCGGACCGAGCTTGAGGATGCGCGTGTATCCGCCGGGCCGCTCGGCGTAGCGGGGCGCGACCTCCTCGAACAGCTTGTGCACGGCGAACTTGTCCTGTGAGAGCGTGGAGAGCGCCTGGCGGCGGGCGTGCAGGTCGCCGCGCTTGGCGAGCGTGATCAGCTTCTCGATCTCGGGCTTGACGGCCTTGGCCTTGGCCTGGGTGGTTTCGATGCGCTCGTGCTCGATGATCTCCTTGGAGAGGTTCATGAGCAACGCCTTCCGATGGGCGGAGTCGCGGCTGAGCTTGTTGCGTGTCTTCTGGTGGCGCATGATCTCTTTTTTATGGGAGGGCGGAGTTCGTGGTGCGTGGCCGGCGGCTCAGTGTAGATAAAGGGCCGGGGTGTTGGTGGTGCCCTCAAAAGTCTGTATTACCATGGCACACAAACTTTTCAGCGGGACACTCACCCCCACCTCTTTAGCTTCGCAGCTCAGTCGTGGCGCAGGTCGAGCCCCCGCGCGTGCAGCGTTTCGATGACCTCATCGATGGACTTTTTGCCGAAGTTGGGGATCGCGTTGAGCTCGGCCTCGGACTTGGAGATGAGATCGCCGACTGTTTGGATGCCGGCGCGCTTGAGGCAGTTGTATGAGCGCACCCCGAGCTCGAGCTCCTCGATGAGGATGCCCCACTCCTCGCCCTGCAGCGCAGCCTGCGGGCCTCCGGCGACGGCGAGACCGTGCCCGTCGAGCTGTCCGCCGGGTGCGGCGCGCAGCTCCTGGATGCGGTCGGCGTCGGTGAAGATGGCGAGCTGGGAGATGAGCAGCTCGGCGGCCTCGCGCAACGCTGCCTGCGGGTCGATGGAGCCGTCGGTCTCGATGTCGAGCGTGAGCTTGTCGAAGTCGGTCTTCTGACCGACACGGGCCTGCTCGACTGCGTAGGCGACGCGCCGTACGGGCGAGAAGATGGAGTCGATGGGGATCACGCCGATGGGCTGGTCGGCGGACTTGTTCTCCTCGGCGGGCCGGTAGCCGCGCCCGCGACCGATCGTCATGTACAGCTCGAGCTTGGTTTTCTTCTCGAGCGTGGCGATGTGCAGG
Source organism: Solirubrobacteraceae bacterium (assembly GCA_036513335.1). Taxonomy (GTDB): domain Bacteria; phylum Actinomycetota; class Thermoleophilia; order Solirubrobacterales; family Solirubrobacteraceae; genus Palsa-744. The sequence continues at coordinate 4,868 of DATBZG010000072.1, forward strand.
TCGGGGTTGAGGATCTCGACTCCGGCGGGCAGGTCTATGTCCTTGGCGGTGATGTCGCCGGGCCCGGTGACCACGAGCGGCGCCTCGACCTCGCTTGCGTCTGAGTGCATGCGGCAGACGACGCCCTTGAGGTTGAGCACGATGTCGGTCACGTCCTCCTTGACGCCCTGGATGGTTGAGAACTCGTGCGCTACGCCCTCGATGCGCACGCTGGTGACGGCTGCGCCGGCGAGTGAGGAGAGCAGTACGCGCCGCAGCGAGTTGCCGAACGTGTAGCCGAAGCCGCGGTCGAGCGGCTCGATCGTGAACGTGCCACGATTTTGCTCCACGGACTCGCTTGTGATCCGGGGGATTTGGAAGTCGAGCATGAAAGTCCTAACGTCGATTTGGTGTCGCACCGGCACCCGTGAGGGCGCCGGCTCTGAGCGCCGCCGCCCAGATGGGCTGCGACGCGGGCAAAAGTCCTACTACTTCGAGTACAGCTCGACGATGAGCTGCTCCTGCACCGGCGCGGCGACCTCGCGTCGCTCCGGCTTGCGCAGCACCTTGGCCGTGAGCGACTCGTGATCGGCCTGTAGCCACGCGGGAATCTGTCCGGTCAGCTCGGTTGCGTCCCTGACCACCTGCGTGGCGGGCGTGTCGGCCTTGATGGTGATCACGTCGCCGGGCCGTACCTGATAGCTGGGGATGTTCACCCGTCGACCATTGACAGTCCAGTGACCGTGGCGGATGAGCTGGCGCGCCTGGCGGCGGGATGCGCCGAAGCCGAGTCGCACGAGCACGTTATCGAGGCGGCACTCCAGCAGCGTGAGCAGGTTCTCGCCGGTGATGCCGCTCTGGCGGGACGCCTTCTCGTAGTAGCCGGCGAACTGCTTCTCGAGCACGCCGTAGTAGCGCTTGGCCTTCTGCTTCTCGCGCAGCTGCACTCGATACTCGCTCTGTTTCATGCGCCCACGGCCGTGCTCGCCGGGCGGATAGGCGCGTCGCTCGACGCCGCACTTGTCGGTGAGGCAGCGCTCGCCCTTGAGGAACAGCTTCTGTCCCTCGCGTCGGCACTGCTTGCACTGCGGACCGGTGTCTCTGGCCATGCTCTAGACCCTCCGCCGCTTGCGTGGGCGGCATCCGTTATGGGCCTGTGGGGTGACGTCCTTGACGCCGCTGACCTCGAGGCCTGCGGCCTGCAGCGAGCGGATTGCGGTCTCGCGTCCGGAGCCGGGGCCCTTGACGTAGACCTCGACCTTCTGCAGGCCCTGTTCGAGGCCCTTGCGCGCGGCGGCATCGGCGGTGACCTGTGCGGCAAACGGCGTTGACTTGCGCGAGCCCTTGAAACCGGCGCCGCCGGCGGACTCCCAGGCGATGACGTTGCCCGCGGTGTCGGTGAGCGAGACGATGGTGTTGTTGAAAGAGGTCTTGATGTGGGCCTGCCCGACGGGAATGTTCTTTTTGGGCTTGCGCCGCCCACGGGCGCGTTTGGGAGCTGGGGGCATTACTTCTTACCTGCTCTCTTCTTGCCGGCGACCTGCATGCGCTTGGGGCCCTTGCGGGTGCGGGCGTTGGTCTTTGTCTTCTGTCCGCGCACGGGCAGCCCGCGACGATGGCGCAGGCCGCGGTAGGAGCCGATCTCCTGCAGGCGCTTGATGTCGTTGACGCGCTCGCGGCGCAGGTCGCCCTCGACGGTGAGTCCGTCGTCGATGGCGTCGCGCAGCTTCACGACCTCGTCCTCGGTGAGGTCGCGGATGTAGGTGTCGGGGCTGATGCCCACCTGCGAGAGGACCTTGTTGGACGTGGAGCGTCCGATCCCGTAGATGTAGGTGAGCCCGATCTCAGAGCGCTTGTTGAGCGGGAGGTTGACGCCGGCGATACGTGCCATCGACTACCCCTGACGCTGCTTGTGACGCTTGTTCTGGCAGATCACCAGCACCACCCCGTGGCGGCGGATGATCTTGCATTTCTCGCACATCGGCTTGACCGACGGTCTTACCTTCATGATCCCTTTCGGCGGCTGGGTTCCGGCGACTCGGCTCTGGCTGCCGTTGCGGCCGCCGCTACCGGGTCGAGGACAGGCCCCTTGGCGCAGGCGAGAAGCCCGGCCGTAGGGCAGGACTCCGCATGTTAGCAACGTCAGCCGGCGCTCGCGATCTGCTCGACGGCTTGCTCGTGGCTGCGAGAGTCGGCGGGCAGGTTCCAGGGCGTGAGGATGCGCGGCCCGGAGGCGGTGATGGCTACGGTGAACTCGAAGTGCGCGGCGGGTGAGCCGTCCTGGGAGTAGATCGCCCAGCCGTCGCCGCCAACGCGGACGCTGGCGCGTCCGGCGGTGGTCATGGGCTCGATCGCGAGGACCATGCCCTCCTCCAGCAGCGGGCCCTTGCCGGGCTTGCCGTAGTTGGGCACCTGCGGGTCCTCGTGCATGCTGCGCCCGACGCCGTGACCGACGAGCGAGCGCACGACGGAGAAGCCGTCGGCCTCGATCACGCGCTGGATGGCGTTTGAGACGTCGCCCATGCGGTTGCCGGAGTGGCATTGCGCAACGCCGGCGTACAGCGAGCGCTCGGTGGTGTCGAGCAGCTTGCGCACGTTGGCGTCGATCTCCTCGACGGGGAAGGTCCTGGCGGCGTCGGCGACCCAGCCGTCGAGCGTGACGCCGACGTCGACGGAGATGCTGTCGCCGCTTTTGAGTTTCTCGGGGCCGGGGATGCCGTGCACGACCATGGCGTTGGGCGAGGCGCAGATGGAGCCGGGGAAGCCCCGGTAGCCCTTGAAGGTGGGGACGGCGCCGTGGGAGCGGATGAAGCGCTCGGCGATCTTGTCAAGCTCGGCGGTGCTGACGCCGGGACGGATGCTGCGCTGCATCTCATCCAGCGTGGCAGCCAGGATCAGCCCCGACTGCGCCATCTTGTCGATCTCGTGCGGCGACTTCTTGATGATCACCAACGGAGCTTAGCTGGCGCTCGGCTCTGCCTGACTAGAAGCCCTCCTCCATGCGCAGCGTGGCGATGGTGGCCCTGATGTGGGCGTGCACCTCGTCGGCGCTGCGCCTACCGTCGAAGCGCCTGAGCAGCCCGGCGTCGTCGTAGTAGGCGATCAAGGGCTCGGTCTGTGAGTGGTAGACCTCCAGGCGCCGGCGGATGACCTCCTCGCGGTCGTCGTCGCGCTGCATCAGCCGCGAACCGTCCTGGTCGCAGACTTCGTCGTGCTTGGGCGGGTCGAAGTCGACGTGGTAGATGTGGCTGGGGTTCTTGACGCACACGCGCCGCCCGGCGAGCCGGCGCACGAGGTCGTCGTCGGGGACTTCGACGAGCAGCGCGCCGGTAAGCTTGCGATCGAGCCCGTGCACAGCCTCGGCGAGCGCGTCGGCCTGCACGATCGTGCGCGGGAAGCCGTCGAGCAGGAAGCCGTCGCGAGCGTCTCCGTCGGCGAGCCGGTGAGTGATCATGCCGACGATCACCTCGTCGGG
>DATBZG010000073.1:0-25491 GCA_036513335.1 Solirubrobacteraceae bacterium
GGACGTAGGGCTCCTCGAGGCGGGCCACCTCTTCACCGGCCAGGGTCAGCTGTTCGGCGGCGAGGGCGTCGGCCAGGTGGGACGGCTTGGTGGCCCCGACGATGGGGGCGGTGACACCCGGCTTGCCCAGGAGCCAGGCCAGCGCCACCTGGGCCGGGGGGACACCGAGACCGGCGGCGACCTCGGCCACCCGTTCGACGACGTCGAAATCGGTGGGCTGGTTGTACAGGTAGTCGGTGAAGGGGTCGGTGCCCGAGCGCGTCGTCTTCTTGTCGCCGGCCCGGGTGCGGTTGCCGGCCAGGACACCACGGGCCAACGGACTCCAGGGGATGACACCGACGCCCTGGTCGATGCACTGGGGGATCATCTCGCGCTCCTCTTCGCGGTAGAGGAGGTTGTAGTGGGGCTGCATGGAGACGAAGCGGGTCCAGCCGTTCTCGTCCGCCGTGTACTGGGCCTTGGCGAATTGCCAGGCGAACATGCTGCTGGCGCCGATGTAGCGCGCCTTGCCCGCGCGCACCACGTCGTGTAGCGCCTCCATCGTCTCCTCGATCGGCGTGCGCGGGTCCCAGCGATGGATCTGGTAGAGGTCCACGTGGTCCATCTGCAGGCGCTCGAGCGACGCGTCGATCGCGCTGAGGATGTGCTTGCGCGAGAGCCCGCCGCCGTTCTCGCCGGGGGTCATAGGCATGAACACCTTCGTCGCGAGGACGACCTCATCGCGGGTGAACAGCTTGGAGAGCAGCCCGCCGGTGGCCACCTCGCTGGCGCCCTTCGAGTAGGTGTCTGCCGTGTCGAAGAACGTGATCCCTCCCTCGACGGCGGCGCGCACGATCGGCTCGGCGGCCTGCTCGTCGAGCACCCACGCGCGGTCGCTGTCGTTGCCGAAGCTCATCATGCCGAGGCATACGCGCGAGACCCGCAGGCCGCTCGCGCCGAGGTTCACGTAATCCATCGGGGAGATGATATGAAGCCCGCTCAGGCGAGCAGCTGCTCCATGCCGCTCCCGATGCCCGCGGTGAGCACGTCGATGTCCGGTGCGCCGTCGTAGTCGCCGGTGACGCCGAAGAACAGGCCGCCGTCGTAGGAGAAGATCGCGACGACGATACGGATCGAGCCGACGACGGGGACGAAGGGGTAGGACTGCAGCATGCGCCGCCCGAGCGTCTGCACCGGCTGCTGGGGGCCGGGCACGTTGGTCGTGGCCGTATGCATGTTCAGTCGCGGCGAGAGCGTCACCAGACGGCTCCCCAGGGCAAGCAGCAGCGGCGGCGCGAAGCCCGACATGGACGTGAGCACGTCGCCGGCGACAGCTTGCTTTGACTCCTTGATCCCGTCCATTTCCAGGCGGATCGTCTGCAGACGCTCGGCGGGGTCGGTGAGGCCTACGGGCAGCCCGGCGAACACGGCTGAGACGCGGTTGTTGTAGACGCCGCGCTCGCCCTTGCGGCGCACGGAGACGGGGACCATCGTGCGCACGACGCGATCCTCCGGCACGTCCTCGCCGCGCGAGTCGAGCAGCTCGCGAAAGCCGTTGGTGATGAGCGTGAGCACGACGTCGTTGACGGTGCCGCCGAGCTCGTTACGCACCGTCTTTACGTCGGAAAGACGCGCGTGCGCCCAGCTCCAGCGCCGGTGCGGGCCGATCGGCCCGGTCAGCGAGGACGCGCCAACGGGACGCATGCTGCCCGACGCGGCCGCGGTCGCGCGCGCGGCTTCGGACACCGAGCGCAGCGTCTCGCGCGGCGCTCCAGCCATCCGCCGCAGCGCTTCGAGCTGGCCGGCCGGGCTGGCGCGCCTGATGAGCGTGCGCGCGAGCACCTCGACTCCGTTCGGCTCGGGCGGGGGCGTCCATTCGCGGAAAGGCGGTCGCTCGCCGCCGTCGGCGGTCTCGTCGGAGAACATCACGGACATGAGGTCGGTGGCGGCGACGCCGTCGACCATGCAGTGGTGGACCTTGGACAGCAGCGCCCAGCGTTTGCGCTGCAGTCCCTCGACCGCCCACAGCTCCCACAGCGGCTTGTCGCGATCGAGGTGCTGGGAGAAGATGCGTGCGGCCATCTGGCGCAGCTGCTCCTCGCTGCCGGGCTTGGGGATGGCGGTGTGGCGCAGGTGGTAGTCGAGGCTGAAGTGCGGGTCGTCGATCCACACGGGCGGACCGGCGGCGAGCGGCACGAAGCGCACCTTCTGGCGGTAGCGGGGAACGAGGCCGAGCTTGCCGGCGACCATCGCGCGGAGCTCCTCGAACGGAGGTGGCGGCCCTTGGAAGATGCTGACGGCGCCGATGTGCATCGGCGTGATGTCGTTCTCCACGTGCAGGAATGACGAGTCGACGGGACTCATCCATTCCATGAGGGCTCCTACTGGCCGTCGAGCACGCGCTCGAGCACCCGGTAGACCTCCGGGTGAACGGACATGCCGCAGTGGCTCGAGTCGACCTCGACCGCCTTGGCATACGGGTCCACGCACGCCTGCCAGTCGACGATGCCGTCGCTGCGCGAGTGCACGGCGAGCGCATCGATGCCGTCGGGCAGCGGCGAGAGCAGGTCCTCCCTGAACGCGGCGCAGCACTCGCCGTCGCGACAGGAGTTGGAGAACAGGCCCGGCAGCCCGAGGTCACCGAGCATCGCGACCCAGCGCACCGTGCGCAGCACCTGCGGGGAGACGGCGAGGCCGTCGCGCACGGGCGAGCCGAGCATCGCCAGCCCGCGCACGCTCTCGGGATGGCGCACGGCCAGCGCACGCGCGAAGGTGCCGCCGCGGCTCTGGCCGATCACCACCACCCGCTCTCCGGTCTGCTCGAAGAGCTGCTCGAGCTGTTCCTCCAGGCGCGAGACGATGCGCTCGGCGCAGCCGACGTTGACGAGCATGCCGCTCATCGCCACGCGGTGACCGCGGCGTTTGAGCCAGTGGCGCAGCACGCCCAGTGAGGCGTCGCCGGCCATGAAGCCGGGGATCAAAAGGACGGGCGGCGCGTCCTCGCGCCGGCGCGGGCTGCGCAGCGCCCCGCCGGCGAGCAGACGTGCGAGCTCGCCGCTGTAGCGAAGCTCTCCCCAGACGGGAGCCACAGATGCTGGCTCGACGCCTCCCTCGGCAGTCGTTCGTGACATCAGTGACATAGAGTACGCCCGATGGACCTTCGAGACAAGCACATCGTTGTCACCGGTGGGGCGGGTGGCATCGGCAGGGCGCTCGTGCGCCGCTTCTTGGAGGAGGGGGCGCGGGCGGTGGTGGTGGCCGATCGCCAGCTCGAGGGGGCGAGCAAGCTGGCTGAGGAGCTCGGCGCGAAGGCGCTTGCGGTGCAGTTCGACGCCGGACGCGAGGAGAGCGTCCAGGAGCTGATCGCCACCGCCACCGACGCGCATGGCCCGATCGACATCTTCGTCTCGAATGCCGGCATCGGCGGTGCCGGCGGCGGCCCGGAGGCACCCGATGAGGCCTGGGACGAAGCGTGGCGGATCAACGTGATGGCGCACGTGTGGGCCTCGCGGGCGCTGTTGCCGCAGATGCGTGAGCGCGGCGAGGGCTACCTGATCAACACGGCCTCCGCAGCGGGCCTGCTGACGCAGGTCTCATCGCTGATCTACAGCGTGACCAAGCACGCGGCGGTGTCGCTGGCGGAGTGGCTGGCGATCGAATACCACGACGACGGCGTGCTCGTGTCGTGCATCTGCCCGCAGGGGGTGCGCACGCCGATGCTGGAAGAAGGGATGCAGGAGGCAGCCGCCGCGGCGGCGCTGACAGCGGGTGGCCTGATCGAACCGGAGGACGTGGCGGATGCGGTCGTGGCGGGGATCAACGAGGAGCGCTTCCTGATCCTCCCGCACGCGAACGTGGCGGAATACATGGCACGCAAGGGAACCGAACCGGAACGCTGGATCAGGGGTATGCGCAGGCTCGTGCGCAATGCACGCTCAGCTGAGGGCAGCTGAGACAGACACGGCCGGCTCCTCCAGATAGGAGGCGTCGTGCGAGCAGATCAGCTTCACCTCGTCGGAATGGCGTAGGGCGAGCTCGCGCAGACGCTCGACGTTGCCGAGCCGCGCGGCGCGGTCGACCTGATCGAAGGCGGCGAACGCACCGATCCCCCTGGGGCAGTGCGGCGGCGTTGCGACCTCGCCGTGGTGGAAGTAGGAGTCGCCGCAGTGCAGCAGCCAGCCGTCGCCTTCCCTGATCGCCACGCCGGTATGCCCGTGCGTGTGCCCGAGCAGCGGGATCAGCAGGATCTCGGCGTCGCTCCCGGGCAGGATGCGCACGCTGTCGAAGCCGTGCCACGAGTCGCCGCCGGCGCTGTGCGTGACCCAGCGCGGGCCGTGCGCCCAGTGCGCGGCGACGTAGCGCGGACGGTCGCGCCAGCTCGGGTGCAGCGCCGCCTCGAGCTCGGCCCCGAGCAGGTGCACCTCGGCGTCGGGGAAGTCCGGCAGGCCGCCTGCGTGATCGAGGTCGAGATGTGTAGTGATGATGTTGCGTACGTCGTGCGGATCGAAGCCGAGCTCGCGGACCTGCGTGATGGCGGCATCGGCGACGTTGAGGCGGGGCCGGACGATCGCCGTGAACGGGCGTCCGAGCTGGCGCGGGTTGCGGATGTCGTCGAGGCCGAAGCCGGTGTCGAGGAGCACGAGCCCGTCGGCGCCCTCGATCAGCAGGCAGTGACAGATCATGCGGGCCTCCTCGAGCAGCCCACCAACACCGGTGAGCATGCGCGCACCGCGCGGGCACATGGTGCCGCAGCTGAGATGGTGGATCGCGCGCGGGGAGGTGTTCACCACCGAGGAGCGTACGCGTTCGGCTATGCGGACGCGGCCTGGGCGACGACGCCGTTACTCGACTGAATCGCGGCGGGGTCGACGCCCGCATCCGACTCGGCGGTGGGGGACCCGTGGCGGATCAGCTCGGCGGCTCGCTCGGCGAGGGCGATCGTGGGCGCGTTGGTGTTGCCGCGCGGCACCGTCGGCATCACCGATGCGTCCACCACGCGCAGGCCCTCGAGGCCGTTGACGCGCAGCTGGGCGTCAACGACGGCGCCCGCGTCCGTGCCCATGCGGCAGGTGCCAACCGGGTGATAGATCGCGAACGTGGTACGCGCGGCGTGCGCGCGCAGGGTCTCGTCGCTGTCTCCCACCGGGGTGTTGAACGGCTCGGCACAGTAGGGCTTCATCGCGTCCTGACCGCAGATGTCCAGCGCGAGGCGCAGGCCGGCGATCATCCGCTGCATGTCATCGCCCTCGCTGTAGAAGGCGTTGTGCACGATCGGCTTGGCGGTGGGGTCGTTGGAGGCGAGCCGCACGGTGCCGCGGCTGCGCTCGGTGAGCAGGCACGGCGAGACCCACACGCCGTGGGCCTGGGGATCGCTGAGGCCCTCATCGACGATATGCACGGGCGCCACGTGGAACTGGATGTCGGGCGCGGGCGCGTCGGGGGCGACGCGGGCGAAGCCGCCGGCCTCGGCGAGGTTGGACGCGAACGGCCCGGTCTGTGTTGCTTCGTACTGCTGGAGCGCGGCGGGCTCGAGCGCCAGCAGCAGGCTCTGCGGCTCGGGCGTCGTCCACACGAGCTGCGTGGCGGGGTGGTCGGAGAGGTTCGCGCCGACCGCGGGCTGGTCCAGCAGCACCTCGATCTCGCGCATCATCAGGTGTTCGGCGGGACCGACGCCTGAGAGCATCAGCAGCTGCGGCGAGTTGTAGGCGCCGCCGCAGAGGATCACCTCGCGCTCGGCACGGAGCTCCTGCACCTGGCCGAGCTGGCTGGCCTCGACACCGACCGCGCGGTTGCCGTCGAAGAGGATCCTCTGGACGAGCATGTACGGCAGCACCGTCAGGTTGGGACGCTCCATCACCGGGTGCAGGTAGGCCACGGCGGCGCTCGCGCGCATACCGCCGCGCTGGGTCACCTGGTACATCCCGACGCCGTCCTGCTCCTCGCCGTTGAAATCGTCGTTGCGCGCGAGCCCCGCCTGCTCGCCGGCGTCGACGAACGCATGCGAGATCGCGTTGCCGGAGCGCTCTTCGCTGACGGGCAGCGGGCCGCCGGCTCCGTGCCACTTCGACGCGCCGCGCTCGTTGTCCTCGGCCTTGATGAAGTAGGGAATCAGCTCCGCGGAGGACCAGCCGGGAACGCCCCACTCGTCGTAGTCGAGCCGGTTGCCGCGGATGTAGACCATCGCGTTGACCGACGAGGAGCCGCCGAGCACCTTACCCCGGGGCAGCGTGATGCGCCGGCCGTTGCACTCGTGCTCGGGCGCGGAGTGATAGTCCCAGTCGACCTCGGTGGCGCCGAGTTTCAGGTAGCCGAGCGGCACGTGGATGTTCTGGTTGACGTCCGGCGGCCCCGCCTCGAGCAGCAGCACCTGTACGTCGGGGTCCTCGCTCAGCCGGTTCGCGAGCACGCACCCGGCCGACCCTGCCCCCACGATCACGTAGTCATACATATCCCCAAAACCCTCCTTCGCGGCTCGCTCTCTCCTTGGAGCGCACGATACTCCTCGCGCGCGTGCACACGCGCGCATACGCGCGTCGCGAATCAGCTGCCGGCGCCAGCCTTCTCCAGCTGGCGCTCGGGGGATATGTGCACGACGTCCCACACGAGCCCGGTGCGCTCGAGGGCGCCGATCAGCCAGGCGGAGGGGTCGAGCTGCCACCAGCGCAGGCCGTGGCGCGCGGAGGTGGGAAAGGCGTGGTGGTTGTTGTGCCACGCCTCGCCGAGCGTCGGCAGCGCGAGCCAAAGGAGGTTGCGCGACTGATCGCCCGTGGTGAACGTCCGGCGCCCGAAGAAGTGACACAGGGAGTTGATCGAGAAGGTGGCGTGGTGGAGCAGGAACATGCGCACTGCTCCGCCCCAGAGCATCGCGGTGAGACCGCCCACGACGGTGCCGGTGAGCGCGACACCGAGGCCGAATGGAAACGCGAGCCCGAGAACCACCCACAGCACGAACCAACGATCGACGAAGCGCACCACGGGATCGGCGAGCAGGTCCTTGGCATAGCGTTCCTCGCTGGCCAGCGCGTCGCCGCCGAGGATCCAACCGACGTGCGCGTGGAACAGGCCGCCGACGGCGCCGCGCCAGCCGCTGGCGTGGCCGACGTGAGGGCTGTGGGGGTCGCCGGGCTCATCGGAGAACTGGTGGTGCTTGCGGTGGTTTGCCACCCACTCGATCACCGGTCCCTCCACGGCCGCCGAGCCGAGCGCGGCGAGGAGCCCGCGCAGCGCTGGGCTGGTCTTGAAGCTGCGGTGTGTGAGCAGGCGGTGAAAGCCGACGGTGATGCCGAGCCCGGTCAGCGAGTATGTGATCGCGAGCGCCACCAGATCGCTCCAGTGCAGCGCCCCGCCCCAGGTCAGCCATGCGGCCCATGCGAGGAGCCCCAGCGGCAGCACCATCACGACGATGTTCGCCACCCGGTCGACGAGCGGCGTGAAGACGGCAGGCGCGTCCGGCGAGGCGACGTGGGCCGGGGCCGTAACAGGGCGCTCGACGGCGGGGGGCTCCTCTACGAGCGCGGGGCCGCCGGGCGAGTGGTCGAGTGTCATCTCGCGTTGACGATACTCGTCACGGTCACGCGAAACGCCCATACTTGTTCTGAGCGATGGCCTACGTCAAGGGACTGCAGGAGGTGGGAGACGGCCTGTACGCCTACCTGCAGCCTGACGGCAGCTGGGGCTGGAGCAACGCGGGACTCGTCGTCGACGGCGAGCGCACGCTCTTGGTCGACACGCTGTACGACCTGGCGCTGACCGAGCAGATGCTGCAGGCGATGCGCAGGGCGGTGCCGGCGGCGGCGCGGATCGACACGCTCGTCAACACCCACGCCAACGGCGACCACTGCTACGGCAACCAGCTCGTCGACGGCGCGCGTATCCTCGCCTCCGAGCGCACGGCGGCGGAGATGGGAGAGCTGCCGCCGGCGGTGATGGCGGCGCTGCTCGAGCAGGCACCGGCGATGGGCCGGCTGGGTGCGTTCTTCCAGCAGTGCTTTGGCGCGTTCGACTTCAAGGGGATCGAGTTGGCGCTGCCGGATGAGACCTTCGCGGGCGAGCTCGAGCTGAACGTTGGCGGCCGCGCGCTCACGTTGATCGAGGTCGGCCCGGCGCACACGCGGGGCGACACGCTCGTGCACGTCGTCGAGGACGGCGTGCTGTTCTCCGGCGACATCCTCTTCTCCCAGGCGCATCCGATCGCGTGGGCGGGGCCGGTTTCGAACTGGATCGCTGCGTGCGATCGCATCCTCGCGCTTGACGTCGATGTGATCGTGCCGGGCCACGGGCCGCTGGCGGACCTCGACGCGGTGCGCGAGCTCCGAGCGTACTTCGAATACCTGTACGCCGAGGCGCGAGCCTGCCGCGCGGAGGGGATGACGCCGCTACAGGCCGCGCGCTCCATCTCCCTGCAGCGCTGGGCGGACTGGGGCGAGTCCGAGCGGCTGGTCGTCAACATCGCAAACATCTACGGCGAGCTCTCACCGGAGGCGGAGCAGCTGAACCCGCTGGCGGCGTTCGAGCTGATGGCTGAGCTCGCGAGCGAGCGGGGACTATGATCCGGCGGCTGCGCCAAGCGGACGATGGGGGAGAGAAATGCAGGCAGCGATGACCCACAGCGAGCCGGTCCTGCCCGGGCGGCGACGATGAGCGCAGTCAACCATCAGGTGCGTCTGGCGGCACGTCCTTCAGGGCTGCCGAAGCCGAGCGACTGGAGCTTCACGGAGGAACCGATCCCGACGCCGGGCGAGGGCGAGCTCGTGGTCGCCATCTCCTACCTGTCGCTCGACCCGGCGATGCGCGGCTGGATGAACGCAGGCGCCTCCTACATCGACCCGGTCGAAGTCGGCGACGTGATGCGCGCGGGCGCGGTGGGCGAGGTGATCTCCTCCGAGCATCCAGGCTTCGCCGTCGGCGATCACGTCTACGGCGCCTTCGGCGTCCAGGAGTACGCGCTCTCGGACGGAAACGGCGTGACCAAGGTCGATCCCGCGCTGGCGCCGCTGCCCACATACCTGGGCACGCTGGGCATGACGGGCATGACCGCCTACTTCGGGCTGTTCGACACGGCCAAACTGAAGGAGGGCGACACGGTCGTCGTCTCCGGCGCGGGTGGCGCGGTGGGCAGCGTCGCCGGACAGATCGCGAAGATCAAGGGCTGCCGTGTGATCGGCATCGCGGGCGGCGCGGAGAAGTGCGCGTGGATCGCCGAGGAGCTCGGCTTCGACGCCGTGATCGACTACAAGACGGAGGACGTGCGTCGCGCGTTGCGCACGGCGGCGCCGGACGGTGTGGACGTGTATTTCGACAACGTTGGCGGCGAGATCCTGGACGCGGTACTGACGCGCCTGGCGCGCGGCGCGCGCATCGTGATCTGCGGCGCGGTCTCCCAGTACAACGCCACGGACGGCGTGCGCGGCCCCGCGAACTACCTCTCGCTGCTGGTCTCGCGCGCCTCGATGACCGGGATGGTCGTCTTCGACTACGCCGCCCAGTTCGGCCCGGCCGTGCGCGAGATCGCTGGCTGGATGGGAGAAGGGCGGCTGACCTCGCGTGAGCACGTCGTGGACGGCGGCGTGAGCGCGTTCCCGGAGGCGCTCTTGAAGCTGTTCAGCGGCGAGAACGTCGGCAAGCTCGTGCTGAGCGTCCAACCCGAGGAATAGGAGCGACATGGACAGGCCCGTGAAGCGACGCTGGGAGATCCTGATCGGACGTCACACCGCCAATCCGCTGATGCGCGGAATGTTCAGGCTGGGGATCACACCGCCGGGCATGGCGCTGGTGGAGACGATCGGCAGGCGCACGGGCACCACGCGGCACACGCCGGTGGTGGCTCATGCCGACGGCGAGACGCTGTGGCTGATCGCCCAGCACGGCAGCCATGCCGGCTGGGTGCGCAACTTCCAGGAGCGCCCGCAGGTTCGCGTGCGACTCGGGCGGCAATGGCGGACCGGCACTGCGGAGCTCGTGCCGGACGACGACGTGAAGGCGCGCATCCGTACGTTCTCAAACAGTGCGGTGGGGCGCGCGATCACCGCTGCCAGCTTCCGCGCGCTGGAAAGTCAGCCCGTCTCGGTTCGGATCGCGCTCGAGGCCTAGCCGCGACCTCGCGGCCGGGCCCCGGCGCGCGCTGTCCCTCTCCCCATTTCCCCATTTCCCCCGTTTCGGCCGATCGAAGATCGACCAAGCACTCTCCCCCGATGCGCCGCCGGCATCATGCCGCGGACACCGTGTGGCGCGACCCTACCACAGGTGTTTTCAATCGTCACTGCTCGCAACCCTCCCGCAGGCGCTGGCTCGGCGTCGCGGCCCGTAGCCGCCGTGCCGCGATGTCATCGTCCTGGAACGGCAGCATCTCGGCGACGCCCGCCCGCTCGAAGGCGAGGTGAATGGGTGGCGGGCCGGGGATCAGCGTGAAGCCGAAGCCCTGACGCAGGCATAGCTTGCAGCGAAACGCGATCACAGCGACGCCGATCGAGTCGATGCGACCGAGCTGACGCAGGTCGATTGTGATGCGCGTCACGCCTTCGCCGCAGAGGCGCTCGATTTCCGTTTCCAGCGAATGTGCGGAGCGGTGGTTCAGCTCGCCGGTGAGGACCAGGGTGTGCGCCCTGGCGGCCGGCTTGCTCTTCGCGGGCCGCAGCTTCTCCACGCGCGGTCCCAACCCCACGTCGTCGACCGCTCCGCGTCCGACGGGGCCGACTGCGCCCGGCGGTGGGCCCTCGTCCTCCAATGTCTCGATTCGCACCGTGCTCAGGTGACGTTCCATGTGATGCAGCTCCTTCCAACAGGGCTTCGAATTGACTTCCAGGGCGTGGATCACGAGATCCACGCCGGTGCGCAGCGGCCGGGAGGAGCTAGCCCGGGCGCTCTGGAATCAGAACGAAGAACGCGGTGCGCCAAGGACGGCACGACAGCCGTAGGCGCCGCATTGCGCAGGGGGCCGCGAACAGGAGCAGCCCCGTAAGGGTGAAGAAGCCGGAGAGGGCGAGGCCGGAACCCGCGGCCGCCGAGCCGCCGAACGCGCCGCCCGGTGCTGGGCCGGGGGGCGCTCCGCCGGAGCGATCGCCGCCGGCTGGTTCGCTGTAGCCGCCGCCCGCGTGAGTGCTCTTGCGGGCAGGGGAAACCTCGCCTGCACGCTCCACGGGGTCGACCGCGATCAAGCTCGACCCGGAGAGCAGGCCGGCGGAGCAGTCTTCGCTCATGTCCTCTGTTAGGCCGGAGAGCTCGCAGCTGATCTCCCCGGCTCGCTGGGCAGCAGTCAACGACCGCGCCTCGACGGCGCTCGAGTGCGTGGCGCGTTCACGCGCTTCGGTCACTGCAATCGCCGGGAAGGTAGTGAGGATCGCAGTCTGCGGAGTGCTCGGAGGGGCGGGCGGCGAGCCGGCCGCCGTCGGTGCCGCGCTCGCTTCGACCTGAGCAGCTTCCCTGACCGATTCCGGCGCCTTGCTGCGTTCTTCGCTTGAAGCGGGGGATAGCACGAGTTCCGAAGCCGGCACGACGATTTCCTTGATCACCGGCGTGAGGACTTCCCCGCTCTGGGACACGGTTTCCTTCGTCGTTTGAAGCACTTCCGCGACGACGAGGCCTTCGCCGATGGGTTGCGTCGGTTCTTCGGTATGGGTCGCTTCGGTGGGCGTGGTTTCCGCCGTCGTTGTCGTTTCAGAAGGCGGGGTGGTTTCGGCCGGCGGGGTGGTTTCGGAGGGCGGGGTGGTTTCGGCCGGCGGGAGCGTCTGTTCGGCCGGGGGCGTAACTTCGCCGGTCGTGCCGGTGCCTTCCGCCCCCGTCCCCGTTTCAGCGCCCGTTTCTTCGCCGGCGGCGCCGGTCCCCCCCGAGGAGGCGCCGCCTTCCACGGTCTGGGTCCCTTCTTCCAGCGGAGCCGTGGCGACGGTCGCGTCAGCGCTCGAGACGAGCATCAGCGCGGCAATCAGCGCAACCGTCAGAATGGTCGCGCAGAGGAGGCCTTTTACGGCGATCCTGGCCGAGAGATTCTGGGTCTGCCCGATCACTGTTCCTCGTCGTTTGCGCTTGCTATGGCACCCGATGATAAACGCATGCACGTGCATCCGAGCCGCGACGCCGGGAAGAGCGCCGCAGGCAGTGCCGTCAACTACCGGCGCGCCCGCCTCGCTGTCTCTGAGCTACCAGCCGAATCTTCGCGGACGGATCAGACGAGCTGCTCGGGGCGGATGCGCGAAGGCGCGGCGGCGGGCGCTATTGAAGGGTCCTTCGCGACCGGGGCGAGACGGCTCGCGAGGAAGCCTGTCAGCTCCTCGGCGGGCATGGGGCGGCAGAGTAGGTAGCCCTGGACATGGTGGCAGCCGAGCTTCTCGAGCTGCTCCAGCTGCGCGGCGGACTCGACCCCCTCGGCCACGACGGAGAGCCCAAGCGCACTGCACATCTCGACGATCGCCCGCATGATCGCCGCGTCGCGTTCGCTGCCCCCGAGGCCATCGGTGAACGAGCGGTCCACCTTGACGCCGTCCAGCGGGAAGTTGCGCAGGTAGCTGAGCGACGAGTAGCCGGTGCCGAAGTCATCCAGCACGAGCTGCACGCCATCCGCGTGCAGCCGGCTAAGCACCGCTGTCGACTCGCCCGTGCGCTCGATCAGAACGCTCTCGGTGACCTCCAGGCGCAGCGTCCCCGCCACCAGTCCGCTCTCCGCGCAGACGCGGGCGACTTCGGCGGGGAACCTCGGGTTCGCTATCTGGGAGCCGGAGACGTTGACGAAGGTCTGCAACGGACAGCCGAACTGCTGCTGCCAGCGGGCGCCCTGCTCGCACGCCCAGCGGAGCACCTGGTGTCCGAGCGCAACGATCAGGCCTGTCTCCTCGGCGATCGGAATGAAGTCCAATGGGGGCACGCGGCCGTGGAGCGGGTGCTCCCATCGCACAAGCGCCTCAGTCGCGACGGGCCAACCGGTGGCCAGGTCGATGATCGGCTGGTATTCGACGCACAGCTCGTCGCGCTCGAGCGCCTGGCGCAGCTCCGTCTCCGTGTTCAGACGGGCCAGCACCTGCGAGCGCAGGCTCGAGTCGTACAGCTCGTAGCGACCCGGCCCGCGGTGCTTCGCGCGATACATCGCGACGTCAGCGTCGCGAAGCAGCGAGGCAGAGGGATCGCTCGGCAGCTCGGCGATCGCGATGCCGATGCTGGCGGTGAGCACGTGCTCACCGCTGTCCAGCCTGAGCGGCTTGCTGACGGCGCAGCCGATCCGCTCGGCGAGCTCGACCACCTGATGGACGTCGTCGGGGAGCTCGCAGACGACGACGAACTCATCGCCGCCGAGACGCGCCACGGTGTCGCTCGGTCGCAGCGCCTCGCGCAGACGCTCCCCCAGCGCCACCAGCACCTCATCGCCTACCGCGTGCCCGAGCGAGTCGTTGATGATCTTGAAGCGGTCGAGGTCGAGCATCAGCATCGCCACACCGATGTCCTCGCGCCGGCGCCGCGCGAGCGCCAGATCGAGGCGGTCGAGCGCGAGCGTACGGTTGGGCAGCCCGGTGAGCGGATCGTGCAGCGCCTGGTGGCGCGTGAGCGCCTCCCTGCGATGGCGCTCGACCGCAGCGGAGAGGATGTTCGCGACCGCCACGAGGAAGTTGACGTCGTCATCGCTGAAGTCACGCTGCCGCGTCGTGTGCGCGCTGAGCGCGCCGTAAGGCTGTTCGGATCCCTCGATCACAGCGTTCATGCCGCTGCGCATGCCGCGCCCCAAGAGGTGGCTGTTGTCGAACCGGGTCTCCGAGCGGAGGTCCTGCGAGACGACCGCCTCGCGGCGGCTGAGCGCGTAGCCGGCGTGCGTGCCCGTCCCCGCCGGCATGATCGAGCGCAGGTCGCTCGTGTGGCCGACGTTCGAGACGATTTCCAGCGACTTGCCGTCCTCGCAGAGCCTCAGCACGCCACACAACTGCACATCGAGCGTCTCGGCCACGGTGCGTACGATCTCGTCCGTGAGGCTCGTCAGCTCCTGCTCTCGCAGCGCCACCTGCCCCAGGCGCGCGACCGCCCCGTGCAGGCGAGCGTGGCGCGCCAGCTGTCGCTCGAGAGCCTCGCTTTGATCCGTTGTCATGAAGTTCTCTTGGGTGGTCGCTAGTCGGAACGACCCCGGTCGCCTGTGCGGCGGCCCGCCCCCGGGGCACCTTTGCGACACTCATCGGCACCCGTTTCGCCTGCCTGAATACTTGCTCAGAGCGACAGACGCACGATCTGCTCAGGACGCGCCCGACGGAGGCGGCACGACCGGCCCGATGTCGCCGTCGGGCGCCTCGTCCAGATCGACGATCACGGGGGCGTGATCGCTGGGCTTGGAGCCCTTGCGCGCCTGGCGGTCGACCCATGCCGCGCACACCCTGCCTGCGACCACGTCGCTCGCCAGCACCAGATCGATCCGCATCCCGCGGTCGCGGTGGAACATGCCCGCGCGGTAGTCCCAGTAGGTGAACACGCGCTCGCTCGGCCACCGCTCGCGCAGCACGTCGTGGAGCGCCAGCTCCTGCAGTCCAGCCCGCTCGGGAGAGGTGACGTGCGTCTGCCCGATGAACGCCGTGGGGTCGAACACGTCAGCGTCGGTGGGGGCGATGTTGATGTCACCGCACACGAGCTGCGCCTCGGGCCCCTCCGCGACATCCGCTCGCAGGGCCGCCAGCCACGCAAGCTTGTAGCGATAGTGGTCGGAGTCAGGCGTCCTGCCGTTTGGCACGTACACGCTTTGCACGCGAATCCCGCCGCAGTCCGCCGACACCGCGCGCGCCTCAGCGTCCGGGAAGCCCGGTGCGCCGGGCAGGCCGATGCGCGGATCCCCGAGGCCCACACGTGAGAGGATCGCCACACCGTTCCACTGCGCCTCGCCGTGGCGTGCCACCGCATAGCCGCGCGTGGCGAGCTCCTCGCTGAGCAGCTCGTCGAACGCCTCGTCGGTCACCTTCGTCTCCTGCAGACAAACGACGTCGGGCTCGCGCTCGTCGAGCCAGGGCAGCAGGCGCGGCATGCGCTGCTTGACGGAGTTCACGTTCCATGTCACCACCCGCACCGCGCCAACGCTAGCGCCGCACGGGATCCGGCAGCCACCCGATCACACGCCTTCCCCAGGCGAACGAGCTTCCCAGCCAGCTCCCGCTGAGCGGCAGCACGTACACACCCTGCCCTGAGGAGTGGATCACCCAGTTATCGCCGAGGTAGATCCCCTCGTGGATGACGTTGCTCTCCGTGGCCTTGCTGTTGAATTGAGCCGACCCGAAGAACAGCAGGTCGCCCGGCTGCAGCTCGCTCACCGGCAACCGCTGGGATCTCGGGATTTCGCCGGCCTGTTCGGCGGCCGTGCGCCCCAGGATCTCGCGCCCCCACGGCAACCCCGAGACCTTGAACACCCGCCAGGCGAACCCGGAGCAGTCGAAGCCTCCGTGTTCGAGGCCGTCGGCGGTGTTGTCAGTCGTACCGCCCCACACGTACGGGTAGCCGATCCGCGAGACGGCGATCTGCAGCGCCCGGCGTTGCGCGGCACTTATCGACGCAAGCGCGAACGCCGACAGCGATTCGCGTGCGGAGGAGATCTGCCAGGAGCTGAGTTTCGTCGCGGCGGACAGCGACCACGCAGCCTGGGCGCGCGTGATCGCTTCGGTTGGGAACAGGTCGAACCGCTGGCTACCGACGGGGTGCTCGTAGTCGAGTTCCAGAAAGCGCGCGACCACCTCGGAGCCGAAGTAGGAGGGAGGGCGCAGCCCGGCCGCAGCGGCGGTGCCCTGCACGTGCGCGGCCACGCTCGCGAGCCCCAGCTCTTCCACGAGCATCTCGTCGAACGTCACCACGGTCACCGGGCTCTGCGTGGTCTGGGCGATCGGCACGGTGGGCTCAACCGTCAGCGGTTCGCTCGGCGCGGCGGTTTCGCCTTCAGCTTGCTGCGCCTCGGCCGGCGGCCCGCTGGGCCACGCCTGTTCTTCCTGCGCGTCCAGGACGGACTGCAGGGTGGGGGCGAGGGCGACCATCGCAGCGTTCGCCTGTGCGGCGGAGAGTCGACCGGCGCCGACGAAGGAGCCGCCGCTTTCGCCCAACAGGCCCGCCGCGACGACCTGGTGCTGCTGTGCGGCATCCCAGTTGGCGGCCGTTGTCGTCGCGAGGCTCTGCGCGGGCGCAAGCACACACAGCGCGGGCACGCAGACGGCGGCGAGGAAAGCCATGGCGCGTGTGCGGGCGCGCGGAAGCTGGATGTAAGGCACGCGATTGGATCGGCGAAACCGGGGGCGGCGGCCAACGTCGGCTGGCGGCCGTGGACGGATCGACGGATTGCTAGGGCTTCACGGCGCGCCCGAAGGGGGTGAGGACGCGCCGTGAGCCCGCTCGACCGTTCCCGTCAGAGCGGGCGCGCGGAAACAGCGCCCTCCCTCGAAGAGGGCTTCGCGCCCTGCCCTGCACTTCGAACCCGGGCATACATCAGAGCCTCCGTGGCCCGGAGAGGGGTGTACCCCCCGTGTCAGCTGCGCAAAACCTCCGCAAGCGTCGGCTCAGCAACCCCTGCTCATGGCGTCGCGAGCGCCTGGATGAATTCGGGCCCCGGCGAACCGATGCCCGTCATCGAGTCATATCCCTTGCCAGCCGAGAGGATGATCTTCTGTTGCGAGCACGAGCCGCCTTCTTCGCAGAAGGCCTCTTTGCCTTCGTAGCCGAGCGTGCGCACGGTCGTGTAGAGCCCTTCTTCGGGCCCCGTTTCGTTGACGTAGTTCTCGATCACGCTGGCCTGCTTCTGCTTCGGCGGGAGGACGTCGTAGAAGGCGTTTCCAGCAGTCTTGGCGGAGGCGTCCAGCCGGTAGATGAGCGGGTTGACGAAGCCCAGCGAGCCACCGGCGGCCTGGTCGGCGACCGCGAGCTCGCCCGCCAGCAGCGGCGAGGCGAGGCTCGTGCCGCCGATCGGGAATTCCTCGTACTTGCCTTCACCTCCCACGTCGATCGTCTCGCCCATTTTCAGTCCGGTGAACGGGTCAGCGTCCATCGATATGTCCGGCACGACGCGGTTGGCCGTGTGGGTGAGGGCCTTGTTACGGTTGGCGAGAGCGGCCGGCACGACGCCTTCCTGGTAGTAGGGCTCGGCGTAGTGGTAGCTCGTACCGCCGCCTCCGCCGGCCCAGTAACCGCCGGGCGCGGACGGCAGCCACTTGCCGAACAGCTTCCCGGTGCATTCGATCGACTGTTCGGTCAGCAGTTCCACCGCTTCTTCGTGTTCCTCGACCACGGCGCTGCAGAGGGCGCTGATCGACGTCGACCAGCCGAGCTCTTTGGTGCGCTGGTCGCTCTTGTCGATCTCCACACTCGTGCCGCCCACGCCGGTCGCATAGGGACTCTCAGCGGGATACTCGGGCGCGTTGAAGCCGGTGATGCTGAACTGATCGCCTTCGTCACCGGCGGAGAACTGCACGCCGACACCGGTGCCGGCCGCCATTAGCAGGACGTTGTCGAACGCGAGGTCTTCAGCCGGCGGGGTGAGTTCCTGGTTGCCGTATTCGCCCCAGGAGTCGGTGACGACGTTAGCCAGGTGCCCGTCCACGACCGTCTGAATCGCCCCGTACAGAGCCGCCTCGCAGTTCTTGGCGCCCATGTAGAGGATCGTCGCGCCGGGAGCAGTGGAGTGCACGGACTCGACGTCCAGCGTCTGCTCGATCGACCAGCCGCTCGCGCCGCACAGCTTCTCGTCGTTGAACTTGCCGGCGACGTCCTCCTTGAACTGACTGTTCTTCAGCACCTGCCCGGGAGCGTTGTGCTTGCTCCATTCGTGCGCGTCGCTGTAGAGCGTGGGCGATGCGTAGGCGTCGGTGATCGCAACCGTCTCACCGGCGCCGTCATCGCCGTCGGCGATCGGCTTGGAGAGGTCGTAGGCGCCCTGCAGCTGGGCGGGGACGTATCCACAGTCCCCGTAGGGCATGGGGCTTGCGTAGCCCGCGCCGAAGCGAGGATCGACGGTGTCCTGCTTTTCGCCCCAGTAGCCTGAGCACGGCTGCGGCGTGAGCGGCCATTCCGGCGGCTGGATCGGCTTGCTAGCCGGCACGGCAAGCGATTCGGTGGCGCCGGCTTCACCAGTCTGTTCGGCTTCGGCCTCCTTCTGTGTGACGTCGCCGGACAGCCCAAGGCCTGCCGGCCTCATCACCCGCTGGTCGACTCCCGAGACGGCGCTGATCAGCCCGGCCAGGTTGGCGGGCACGGACAGCGCCCCTGACGCCAACCTGAGTAGTAGCCCGTGGCTCGAGTACTCGGCAAGGCTCGTGCCGAACGCCTTCTCGACCACAGACGCCGGTGCGCTGGCCGCGATCGTCATGCGGTCGGGCGTGACCGATTCGACGATGACGCCCTCGCTGCGCAGCCATGCGCTGACGGACTTCACCGAGGCCTCGGTGGGGGAGAAACGCTGCTCCCACTGCGCCGCGGTCAGGAATTTGCGATAGCCGGCGCCGCCGGGTTCAGAGACGGCCCGCTCGAGTTCCACTGCGCCTTCCGGATCGCTCAGCTTCAGCGCGACGTCGAATTCGATCGGCGTGGAGGCGGCCGTGTCTTGCACAGCTGCGCTCGTACGTGCGGGCGGAGCGCTCCCCGGAAGCTGGACGGTGGTCGCGGCTTCAGTGGCTGAGGCCGGCGCGGCGGCGCGGTCGAGCACGAACATCGCCATCAGCAGCAGCGCCAACGCGGCCACTGGGGTCCAGGTCCTTGCGGCGAGTCTCATCGAACCTCCTTGTCCGCGCCTCCCGCGAGGAGACAGCTGGAGCCGGTATGTGCCTCCTAGACGCCGATGATCTCACACCTGCCGTGCGAGGTGGCTGCGCCCGACAGGTAGCGGATCACACCGAAAGCGGCGCGTCCGCCTTGCGCCGCGAGGCGCCGACGGAGGCGACGACCACGAGTGCGATGCCGGCAAGCTCTCGTCCTGCGAGCTGCTGTCCGAGAACGAGAAAGCCCGCGAGCGCGGCAACCGCCGGCTCGAGGCTCATGAGCACCCCGAATACAGCCGTCGCGATCCGTCTGAGCGCCTCGACCTCGAAGGAGTACGGAATCGCGGAGGAGAGAATCCCGACCGCCGCTCCCAGCGCGAGGGATTCAGGCCGCAGAAGCTGGATGCCACCCGTGGCGACACCCACCGGTAGGGCCGCGAGGGCGGCCACGCACATCGCCAGCGTTACGCCGGTGGAGCCCTCGAAGGCCTGACCCAGTCGCGCGTTCAGGAGAATGTAGGCGGCCCACAGACAGCCGGCCGTAAGTGCGAGCAGGACCCCCAGCGCACCGACATGCGCGCCACCGTGAGTGAGCGCGAGGATGCCGAGGACCGCGCTCAGTACCCACAGCAGATCGAGCGGCCGACGCGAGCCAGCGACCGCGACTGCGAGCGGCCCGACGAACTCGATCGCGACTGCGATCCCCAGCGGGATCCGGTCGAGCGCCTCGTAGAAGCTCAGGTTCATGCCCGCCAGCACGAGCCCGAACACCGCCGCGAGGAGCAGGTCGCGGCGGCTCCTTCCGCGGAGTCGCGGACGCCATAGGAGCATCAGCACGATCGCGGCCGACGTCAGCCGCAGGAACACCGTCCCGGCGGGGCCGAGCTGGTGAAACAGAGTGGCGGCGAGCGATGAGCCGAACTGCACGGAGGTGATCGCACCCACGACCAAAGCGCCCGACGGGGCACGCGTGAGAATGCCCGCGCCGCCGGTTGTGGCCGCGCCGTCGGACATTCAGCGATCCTAACGGCCCCATGCACAGTGGATCGATCACCTTCGAGCATGTCGTCGTCTGAGCGCGCGGAGATCGCGGGTACTTGCGACGGACGCTTCGCAGCTGTGCGCGAGGCGTTTCGCGAGAACTTCTCAGAGCGCGGCGAGCTCGGCGGCGGCGTCACGGTGATCGTCGAAGGACAGACGGTCGTGGAGCTGTGGGGCGGTTGGGCGGATACGGATCGCTCGCGCCGATGGCAAGAGGACACGGTCGTCAACGTGTTCTCCGTCGGCAAGGCACTCGCGGCGGTGTGCGTGCTGGCGCTCGTCTCACGCGGCTCGCTCGAGCTCGACGATCCGGTGTCGCGTCACTGGCCGGAGTTCGCCGCCGCCGGCAAAGAGGGCGTCACCGTGCGGGAGGTCCTCAGCCACCGCGCTGGGCTCGCCGCGATCTCGCGCGATCTCCCCGAGGGATCGCTGTACGACTGGGCACAGGTGACGCAGGCGCTGGCCGAGCAGGAGCCGTGGTGGACGCCCGGCACCGGGCACGGCTATCACGTGCACACGTTTGGCTTCCTCGCGGGTGAGATCGTCCGCCGCGTTACGGGTGAGCGCATCGGGTCGTTCCTTCGACGCGAGGTCGCCGAGCGGCTCGGCGTGGATCTGAGCTTCGGTCTTGATCCGCGGGCCCGTCCGCGCCGGGCGGAGTATGTGTTCGATTGGAAGACCTCCGCGCGCGCGGCGCAAGCGCAGCGCGCGTTCCGCGACACGCACCTGCGCGAGCGCGCTTACATGAACCCGCCGGGTGCCACGGGGATCGGGACGGTGAACACCGCCGCGTGGCAGGACGCGGAACTGCCCTCCGCCAATCTGCACGCGGGAGCGCCGGCGATCGCGCGGGTCTATGACGCGCTCCTATCCGATGCGCCGCCGCTCGTGGGGGAGGATGTGCTGCGCGAGGCGATCGCGGAGGCGTCCGTGGGCGAGGATCTCGTGCTCGGACGGCAGTCGCGTTTCGGGCTGGGCTTTCAGCTCACCCAGCCGGAGCGTCCGCTCGGCCCCAACCCGCGGAGCTTTGGGCACTTCGGCACGGGCGGGGCGCTCGGTTTCGCCGACCCGGACGCGGGCGTCGCGTTCGGCTACGTGATGAACCGCGGCGGGCCGCAATGGCAGGACCCGCGCAACCGGGCGCTGATCGATGCGGTGTACACAGCGCTCGGCACGGACGGGTGACGCCGCTCGTCAGTTGCGCCCGCCGCCGAACAACCGCAGAAAGAACAGGAAGATGTTGACCACGTCGAGGAAGATCCCCGCCGCGAGTTGCACCGCTTCGCCCATGCCTGCGCGGCGCATACGGTTGAAGTCGAGCACGGTGTAGGCGCCGAAGATGCCGAGGCCGAGCAGCGCGTAGATCACGTTGCCGCCGGGGATCGAGACGAACACGGTCACCAGCCCGAACACGATCAGCGCGAGCAGCGCAAAGAACAGGAACCGGTACCCGCCTGACAGATCCCGCCGGATCGCGTAGCCGGTGGTGCCGAGACCCCCCACGAACAGCGCGGTCGCGGCGGCGGCCTGCCACACGGCATCGGGCTGAGCTTCGGCGTATTGATTGAGCACGCCGCCCAGCCCCAGTCCGAAGAGCAGGCCACCGGCGAACAGCAGCGTGATCGCGAGCGCCTCTGAGCGACGGGCGAAGTTCAGGCCGATGATGCACCCAAAGCCAGCGAAGAAGCAGATCAGCGAGGGGCCCTCTGCGATGTTGCGTCCGAGGTAGGCGCCGAGCGTGAAGAACACGAGCGTGACCGCCACGAGGCCCATCACCTGGCCAAAGACACCCGCCGTGCCGACGGTCTCGATCGAGCCGAACATTCCTTCGCTTCTGTAACCGGCTGCCCTGGGCATTCACTTCCCCCTGTCTTGATTCTTGCCGATGCCTTCTGCTTCTAACAGGCCGCGATGCTCGATCCTTCAGTCGAGATTCTCGATGACCTCGTTCGCGCGTGACCACTGCTCGGGCGGCACGACCAGGTAGATGTCGCCGTGACCGCGCGTGTCCAAAGGATGGTCGGCAACACAGGCCGCGTCAACCCCAAGGCCGCGGAGCTGGTCGCGCCATGCAACGGCCGTGCCCTGATCCTCGAACGTGCTGACCGTCTCCCAGCCGTCGAAGCGCGGGTCGCCCACTGCGACCGGCGCTTCCTTCGCGCCGCTGCCCAGCCAGTTGGGTAGACGCATGGGACGGTGGTGCTTTACGGATAGACGGTGACGTCGAGCTTCGCGACGTAGGTCTTGCCGAGCGGCGAGGTGATCTTGCCTTCGACGGGGACGACGGTTTCGGCCGTCACTTCGGGGAACGCGAGGTCCTTCGCGCAGCGCCCTTCGATTTCGTTGGTCATGCACTGCACTGTGCCGCCGACGACGAGCGTGACCGTCCAGCCCTGAGGCATGGGGGTGTTGCCCGCAGCTGCGGAGAATTCCTCGCTCTCTCCCGAGGAGGCATCGCCCTTGCACCCGGCTTCGCAGTTTTCATTGGCGTTGTGGGTACTCGTGAAGGCGGACTCGGAACCGGAGAAGACGAAGACGCCACCCGGGGGTTGCGCCCAATAGACCACCGCGGGCCTGGAGACGGACAGACGCTTGGAGCCGGAGACGACGGCCACCTCGTAGCGGTAGGGCCCGCCGACCCCACTAACGCTGACCTTGACCTTCGCACTCCCACCAGAGAGCTTGATCGGCGTCTTGCTCGCCACATAGGGCGAGATTGAGTTCTTCTTGATGAGCAGCTGCAGCTTTGCGCCGTGCGGGAGGCTGCCTTTGTAGCTGATGCCGAGCTGAGCGGTCGAACCTGTTTCGGTGTACGGCTGCGACTGCCCAACGATCTTTCCGAGCGGCAGACCCAGGACCGCGAGGGAGGGGCGGCTGGCGGCGGCGGCAAGCGCCGGGCTGACGAGCGCGGGCGCGAGCAAGCCGACTGCTACCAACGAGCACGTGAGTACCCTTCGCACGCCCACTCGCTGGGAGCTAAGAAGCAAGGCGCTCATCGCGACGAGTCTAGCCACCGCGCTCGGGTCGACGCCGCCGCGACATCGGTCTCAACCTTGCTCGAGCCCCGCGATCACGGTCTGGAGCACCAGCTCGAACGAGTCATCGAGGCTGAGTGCCAGCCCAAACCCGCCCTCTGCCTCGATTGAGATGAAGCCGTGGAGCGCGGACCGCACCACGCGTACCCGGTGTAGGGCTTCGTCGCCGGCGAAACCCCACGCACCCAATACGACAACGAGCACCTCGACCGCACGCAAGCCTGCGCCAACCAACTCAGCGTCGTCAGGCGCCGGCGCCCGAATTGTCGCGGCGTAGCGCCCCGGGTGTCCCTGCGCATAGGCTCGGTAAGCGCGCGCGACCGACCGGAGGGCGTCCGCGCCGGAGCGTCCGACGGCGGCGTCGCGAAGAACGTCGGTGAGCTCCCCGAGGCTCAGGAGCGTCAGCAGGCGCAGCATCCCGGGGAGCCCGTTCACGTGGTTGTAAAGGGACGGAGCCCGCACTCCCAGACTCTGAGCAACGCGAGCCAGCGTTACCTCCGCCAGACCGTCTGCGTCCGCGATTCGGGCTGCTTCGCGCACCACCTGCGCTGTGTCCAAGCCCAACCGCGGCATCTCAGGCGCCGCGCTCGATCGCCGCCGCCATCGCGGTCGTGGGTGAATCGACAATCTTCCCGTGACCCGGAGCGAGGTGGTCCGGGTTCAGAGTGAGCAGCTTCTTGGCGCTCTCCATCTCGGTGGGCTTGTGCCAGGTGGCGGTCGCGGGCAGCGGGAACTTCCAGGTGCCCTTCGCGGAGGTGGCGACGCCGCCGAGCGTGGAGAACGCGTCGCCGCAGATCAGCGTGTTGCTGCGAGGGTCGAGGAACGACACGTGCCCGGGCGTGTGGCCAGGCGTGGCGATCACCTGGAGTGAGCCCACCAGCTCGCCGTCCTCGATGGTCCGCG
Organism: Solirubrobacteraceae bacterium; assembly: GCA_036513335.1. Classification (GTDB taxonomy): domain Bacteria; phylum Actinomycetota; class Thermoleophilia; order Solirubrobacterales; family Solirubrobacteraceae; genus Palsa-744. Next base: position 23,636 of record DATBZG010000073.1, read on the forward strand.
TCGGCTTCGTGGTGGCGCCGGGGAGACCGCCGCGCAGCTTCGTCTGCGGCTCGTCGGGATCGAGCGTCAGATCCTTGGCCAGGAGGCGCGCGTCGCGGCTCGAGATCAGGACCTCCGCGTCGGGCAGCAACGCGTGCAGTGCGTCGAGCGAGCCGATGTGGTCGGTGTGCGCATGCGTGAGGGCGATGCGCACGATTGGCGCGCCGAGCTTCGCCGCCGCTGCCTGGATCGCCTTGGCGGACCCGGGGATCATCGCGTCGACGAGAGTGAGGCCGTCGTCCTCCCTGACTAGGTAACAGTTGACGAAGCCAAAGCGCGAAACACGCGTGATGTCTGGCATGAACGGACCTTTCTGGAAGGGATAACTACTGAGCATAGTATCAGTACTATGTGCAATAGTCTAGGCGGGCCTGCCGTCCGCTCGATGACTATTGTGTGCGTACGTGCAGCTTTCCAAGCGGGATACCGTGGACGTCCTGCGAAGCGCTGGGGGGCTGCTATTCGCCATAGGCGCCGTGCTGTTGCTCTCTCGTAAGCCCGGCCATCGCGAGTGGAGCCATCTCGGGCGTTTCCTGATCGTGTTCATGCCGGCCGTGGGTCTCTACGTGCTCGCTCTCGGTAAGCGTTCGCAGGGCCAGGACGCTCGACCGTGGCAATCGGTATTGGCGGTGACGGCGATCCTGCTTATTCCGGTGGCGCTCCTCGAGTTCCTCGTCTGGGTCGGTGCCAATACGTCCGACGCGCTGTACGGCGCTGGAGTTTTCGCGATAACCGGCCTGCTCGCGGGTTACGCGGCTCGGCGGACTCGCGCGTCCTACTCCGCCTTGCTGGCGGGACTCTCAGCGCTCGTCGCTTGGCTGCTCGTGTGGGAGAAGCTCCTCGATCACCCGTCCCCCAACACGTATCGTTGGCTCCTAGTCGCAGGTGGGGTGTTGCTCTTGGCGGCTGCGGGCGGACTCGCGCGCGCTGGCGAGGTCGGGGCTCGCGAGGTCGCCACAGCAGGCGGGATCGCAGCGGTGTCCGCAGGTGTGCTCGGAGTCGTAGTCGGCGCCTTGGTCGGGGTGAGTCGAACCGTCACGACCGCGCTCGGCGCGGGCTCGACCTCGTCCGGCTCGTCTAGCTCACGGATCGTCGGAATCTCATCCGGCAATCACATTTCATCCGGGGCGCGCCACCTATCCAGCTCTCGCGTGCCATCGAGCGCTCACCACGCCTCATCCAGCCCGCATATCCCATCTGGCCTCTTTGCGATACATACGAATGGGCTTCAGCACTTTGGCTGGGACGCGTACCTGCTGGTCTTGTCGCTAGGCCTGGTGTGGGTGGGCTCACGCATACACGCTCGTGGGCTGGGCTATGTCGGTGGCTTCGGGCTACTTGCGTTCCTCATCAGTGTGAGCGCCCAAATCACTCGGCTCGAGTCCGGTCGTGCCCCCACTACTGGCGTCGTTGGCTGGCCGCTGGCGCTGCTGATCATCGGCGTCGTGGGGCTGGCTTCACCTGCGCTGCATCGCCGTTAGCCATAGACACGGTCGACCTCAAGCCGGGGCACCTCGGAGTGATACTGCCCGATCGGCAACCACCGCGCGTAGGGCACGGAGGGCAAGCTGATCGTTCAGTAGGCCAGAGAGGTGCCGCCGCCCGTAGGCTGAACCCCATGCCGTCACGGGAGCGACTGTCAGCCGCCGAGGCCCGCCGGGTCGCCGTCGCAGCGCAGGGCTTCGGCGGCCCGCCCGCCACCGGTCCGGTCGGTGGGCGTGCGCTGCGGCGCGTGCTGCAGCGCATCGGGCTCGTGCAGATCGACTCCGTCAACGTGCTCGTGCGCGCTCACTACCTGCCGCTGTTCTCGCGCCTCG
>DATBZG010000074.1:0-8191 GCA_036513335.1 Solirubrobacteraceae bacterium
CGATCGCGAGCCGGACTTATGCGCTGACGTCGGACGCGGGCGGCTCGCGCTTCGACGTGTACTCGGACACGCGCTCGCAGATGTACCTCGGCACGGCGGCGGAAACGGCAAGCACGAATGCGGCGATCGCGGCGACGGCGGGGCAGGTCGTTGAGTACGAAGGCAAGCCGGCGGTCACGTACTACTTCGCAAGCTCCGGTGGCATGACGGAGGACAACGAGAACTCGTTCCTCGGCTCCACTCCGCAGCCGTGGCTGCGCGGGGTCCCGGACAGCTATGAAACGGCGTCGTCCAAATGGAAGGTGAGCATGAGCTTCGCGTCGGCCCGCTCGCACCTGAGCGGCCTGGTGAAAGGCGCGTTCCGCGGCATCGAGGTGCTCAAACGCGGCGTGTCGCCGCGGATCATCGCGGCGGAGGTGCTGGGCTCGCGCGGGAACACGCAGCTGAGCGGCCCGGAACTGGAGGCCCGCCTGGGCCTGGGCAGCGCATGGGCCTACTTCAGCGTGAAGAGCGGCGCGCGCGTCACGCGCGAGCCTGACGTGAGCGGCCAGACAGCGTTTACTCCGCCCGCGGCGGAAAGCCCGCCAGCGACGGCCCCTGCGCCGACACCGGGGCCTCAAGGCGGCGAGGCCGCTCCGGCGACCGCGGCAAGCACCACCTCGACCGCAGGCACCGGCGGCGTGGCCGCAGCGGGGTAGCGGGATGCTCGCCGGCTGAGCACACGGACCGCGCGGGCGCGTACGCTGCGCCGATGCCTGCGCCGCTGCTGATCGCCGACGTCCCGTGGCTGCTGTACCGCTCGTACTTCGCGCTGCCCAAATCGATCATTGGCAGCGACGGTCAGCCGGTGAACGCGCTGCTTGGCACGGTCAATGCGATCCTGACTTTTTATGATGCGCGCCTGCCGGCGCGAGCGGACGGCGTTGTTGCGTGCATGGGAGCGGAGCAGGCGGACTACCGCGTGCGGCTATACCCGCCGTATCACGCCCACCGCGACCCGATGCCGCCGGAGCTGGCGGCGCAATGGAAGCAAGCGCCGGCGCTGCTGCAGAGCCTCGGCTGGACGTATGCAACGAGCGAGGACCTGGAGGCAGATGACGTGATGTTCTCCCACGCGCGCTTGGAGGAGGAGCGCGGCGGGCGGGCGCTGCTGCTGACGGGCGACCGCGACCTGTACGGGGCGGTCACGGAGCACGTGACCGTGGCGGAGCTGCTGAAAGGCGGTAAACACGGAGAGATCGGTCCGGCGGAGGTGCGCGAGCGCTACGGCGTGGAGCCCGAGCAGGTCCCCGACTTCATCGCCCTGCGCGGCGACCCATCGGACGGCCTGCCCGGCGCGCCCGGCATCGGCGCGAAGACCGCCGCGGAGCTGCTCCGTGAGCACGGTTCCCTAGAGGACACGCTCGTAGCCGCCAACAGCGTCAGCGCGGCTCACTCCTCAGGCATGCGTCCGCGCACCGCCGCGGCCCTGCGCGATAACGCCGAGCTACTGCTCGACTTCAAGCAGATCGCCACTCTGCAGAGAATCGATGTCGAGTCCCCAGCGGATCGCGGGACGGACTTCGCGGCGGGTGCACTCGCTGTGCGTGAGATTGGCATGGAGCGACTGGCGGAGCGCTTGGAGGGCATGGGCGACGTCAGCTGACGAGCCGACGAGCCGGGCAGAGAAATCCGCGTATCACATCACCGCGGAATGTGATACATTTGCGCAATGCGCAGCATACGACTGGACGACGATCTTGACACCCGCGTGCGACAGGCCGCTGCAGCGGAAGGAGCCTCGGTATCGGAGTTCATCAGGCGCGCCGCCAGCGAGCGCGCCGATCACACGCTTGCCAGCGACGCGAGCGAGCGGTTGGCAGACGTGCTCGGCGCGGTGCACGGGGGCGGGGGCCAGGCCGGCGATACCGGAGCCGCCTTCATAGAGATCCTCGATCACCGAACGTGACGCTGACCGACGCCGGCCCGCTCGTCGCGCTAATAGATGCGGACGAGCCACACCACGCACGCTGCTTGGACGCGCTCACCCAACTGAGCCTGCCGCTCGTCACAACCTGGCCTGCGTTTACCGAGGCGATGTACCTGCTCGGTCGTGCCGCCGGCTGGCGCGGACAGGAGCCGCTGTGGCGTATGACCCTGCGAGAGGATCTGGTCGTTGCGCTCCCGTCGGCTGCCGCCAACAAACGCGCCGCGCGCCTGATGGAGCGCTACGCCGACCGTCCCATGGATCTCGCCGACGCCACCCTTGTGGCACTAGCCGAGGAGCGCGGGCTCAAACTCATCTTCACCCTCGACGCCGACTTTCACATCTACAGGCTGCACGGGCGCCAAGCATTCGAGATCCTGCCGAATTGAGCTATCTCGCGCAGCGGGGAACTAGGGCGTGAACTTGACGGTGATGACGTCCCCATCCTGCATCACGTAGTCCCGGCCCTCCAAACGCAGCGTCCCACGTTCGCGCGCACCCGCATAGCCGCCGGCGTCGACCAGCTCCTTCCAGCCGATCACCTCCGCGCGCACGAAGCCCTTCTGGATGTCCGTGTGGATCTCGCCTGCCGCGTGCCACGCGGTGAGACCGCGGCGCAGGTGCCACGACTGCGCGATCGTGCCCTCGCCCGCTGTGAAGAACGAGATCAGATCCAGGAGGGCGAACGCCTCACGCACCACCCGTTGAAGGCCGGACTCACTGACGCCGAGCTCCTCTCGCATCGCGGCCGCGTCCTCGTCGTCAAGCTCCGCCAGCTCAGACTCGATCCGCGAGGACACCGCCACCGCGCGCGCTCCCTGTGCCGTCGCGTGCTCGGCAACCGCCGCCGGCACCTCCTCCGAGCCCTCGTCCACGTTGGCCACGAACAGCACCGGCTTGCTCGTCAGCGAGCCCAGGTCACGAGCCGCGTTGGGGGCCTCGTCGGGCACCGGCACCGTGCGCGCCGGACGGCCGGCCTGCAGCGCCGCGACCACCTCGCGCAGCCACGCCTCCTCCGCGACGGCAACGCGATCGCCCCCGCGCGCTTGTTTGCCGACTTTCTCCAGACGACGCTCCGCCGCCTCCAGGTCCGCCATCACGAGCTCCGTCTCAATCGTCTCGATATCCGCCAGCGGGTCCACGCGGCCCTCGGGATGGATCACGTTTTCGTCGTTGTGCGCGCGCACCACATGCACGATCGCGTGCGTCTCGCGGATGTTCGCCAGGAAGCGGTTGCCCAGGCCCTCCCCCTGATGCGCTCCAGCCACCAGGCCCGCGATGTCGTGGAAGTCCACCGTGTCCCACACGATCTCCGAGGAGCCCAACGTCTCCGCCAGCGCCACCATGCGCTCGTCGCGCACCGGCACCACCGCCACGTTGGGCTCGATCGTCGTGAACGGGTAATTCGCCGCCTCCACGCCCGCTTTCGTCAGCGCGTTGAAAAGCGACGACTTGCCTGCGTTCGGCATTCCCACGATTCCTATGCGGGTGCTCATCGTCTTCCATCTTTCCAGGGAGGCACGAGCGAGCCCAGCGTCGCCCCGGCAAGCACGTCCGACGGGTAGTGCACACCGAGATACAGGCGCGACAGGGCGAGCCCGGTGGCCAGCGAATAGAGCGGCACGATCGGCAGCCCGAGCTGGGAGTAAAGACGCGCGCCTGCAAAGGCAGTGGAGGCGTGCGCACTGGGGAAGCTGAGCGCCGTGGGCGTGCCCGTCAACGGCGGCAGGCCGGGGAGCTCCGGGCGGCGGCGACCCACGAGGAGCTTGACCGCTGTGTTCAGCGCGTACATCCCTGCGACGGTCAACGTCGCCCTATGCCAGTCGCTCCTGCGCTCAGCGTCCAGCGCGCCGCCTGCGACCCCGATCGCGAGCCAGACACCGGCGTGCTCCCCTAGCTTCGAGAACTGCGCCACCGCGCGCTCTGCCCGCGGCGTGTGTGCGCGCGTGCGCGCTATCCGCAGCAGGCGCTCGTCGAGGAGATTCAGCTTTCCGGAGAACAACGGGTTAGGGGGCCGATGGGCAAGCGAGGCAAGGACGCAGTGAGCGAAGTGTGCGCTAGCACACGAGCGATCGAGGACGCCGCATCGCGCCGCTCAGCGGTTCCCTAACCGAAGCCGACGCGGGGCTCGTCGCTATCTGCGGAGACGTACACCACCTGGCCGATATCCACTCGCACCGGACCGTCCTCGCTCTCGAGCTCGTGCCAGCCGATGCCGCCCAGCGCGCCGTTGAGGTCTTCCAGCTGCTTGTCGCTGACGCGCAGCGCCAGCACCTGGCCGCCCTGGAAGCCCAACGTCACGCGGCGCGCGCTGGAGGCCATCAGTGAGCCACCGAGCCGGCTGCCGGCTGGACGATCTCCGTGAGCACGCCCCCTGTCGAGCGCGGGTGCAGGAACGCCACGCGCGATTCGCGGATGCCCGTGCGTGGCTCCTGGTCGATCAGCTGTAGGCCCGCGTTCTTCAACGCCTGCAGCGTAGCGTCGATGTCGGTGACCTGGTAGGCCACGTGGTGAAGCCCCGGGCCCTTCGCCGCCAGGAACCTACCCACGGGCGTGTCCGGGCCCAGCGGCGCCAGCAGCTCCACGTGGTTCTCGCCGGCGTCCAAGAGGACCGCCTCCACGCCCTGCTCCTCCACCACCTCGCGGTGTGCAAACTCCAGCCGGAAGCTGTCGCGGTAGAGCTCGAGCGCTGGCTCGATCTCCTCGACGGCCACGCCTATGTGATCGATGCGGCTGAACACCGGCCGCAGTCTATAGGCGTCCGGGCTTGCCCTCCTCGGGAGGCGGCGGGATCGCGATCGGCGCAGGGCGCGGCAACGACTCATGCGGCCGTGCCGCAGCCACCACGCGCAGACCAACGCCGGGCGCGCGCTCCATGCGCGGCACACCCGCCATCACCCTGTCGATCCCCTCGCGCTCGAGCACCTCGTGCTCGAGTAGCTCCTGCGCAAGCTCCTCCAGCTGGCGCCTGTGCGCGACGATCAGCTTCTGCGCGGCCCTGCGCGACTCCTCGATCAGCTCCTGGCGCTCCTCGTCGCGCAGCCTCAGCGTCTGCTCGGAGAGCCGCACGTTGCCGTCCGGCGAGCGCCCCACGCCGGCCGTGCCCATCGCGTAGTCATGCACCATCGAGTGCGAGATGTCAGCCACGCGCTTCAGATCATCCGAGGCGCCCGTGGTGATCGCGCCGAACACGACCTGCTCCGCAACGCGCCCACCCAGCAGCACCGTCATGTAGTCCAGCAGCTCCTCGCGCGTCTTCAGATAGCGGTCCTCCGCCGGCAGGTTCAACGTGTAGCCCAGCGCGCGCCCGCGCGGCACGATCGAGATCTTGTGAACCCGATCCACCGACGGCAGGAGCTCGCCGCAAAGCGCGTGACCGGCCTCGTGGTAGGCGACCACACGCCGCTCGTGGGAGTTGAGCACGCGTTTGGACTGCACGCCCGCGATCACGCGCTCGAGCGCCGACTCGAAGTCCGCCTGGCCGATCGTCGTCGAGGCGCGGCGGGTCGCGAAGATCGCCGCCTCGTTGCAGATGTTCGCGAGGTCGGCACCCGTCAGGCCGCTCGTCTGCTGCGCTACCAGCCCCAGGTCCACGTCCCCCATCGGCTTCTTGCGCGTGTGCACCTGCAGAACCCCCAGCCGGCCTTTCACGTCCGGCGGCGCCACGAACACCTGTCGGTCGAAGCGCCCCGGGCGCAGCAGCGCCGGGTCGAGCTTGTCCAGCAGGTTCGATGCCGCGATCACCACCACGCGCCCACTCGAAGCGAAGCCATCCATCTCCACCAGCAGCTGGTTCAGCGTCTGGTCCTTCTCGCCGGAGATGTCCATCCCGCGCCGCCCGCCGACCGCGTCGAGCTCGTCGATGAAGATGATCGCCGGTTCGTGCTTGCGCGCGATCGCAAACAGACGGCGGATACGAGCAGCGCCCAGGCCCGCGAACATCTCCACGAACGACGCCGCCGACTGCGCGAAGAACTGCGCGCCCGACTCGTTCGCCACCGCCTTCGCCAGCAGCGTCTTTCCCGTGCCCGGCGGGCCGTGCAGCAGCACCCCCTTCGGGACCTGCGCTCCCAGCGCCTGAAAAGGCTTCGGCGCGCGCAGGAACTCCACGATCTCCTGCAGCTCCGCCTTCGCCTCGTCCACCCCGGCGATGTCCGCGAACGTGACCGACTGGCCGGAGGAGGGCTTGATGCGCTGCGGCTTGACCCGCGGCATCACCTTCAGCATCCGCCACATCATGAAAACCAGCGCCGAGAAGAAGAAGATCGCGATGACCGGCTCCCAGTTGACCGCCTGGTTCTGGATTTCCTGCGTCAGGGAGATGTGAGGCGCGGCCGCGACGGGCACCCTGGCTACGTGCGCAAGCGCAGCGTGCGTTTTGGCGCCCGTCGCCGCTGCGTTCGGAGCCGCCGCGCCCTTCGCCGCGACCTTCGTGAGCACGACGTGCGCCTTCCCCGCGTGCGTCGCAGGCGCGCTCGCCGACGCGCCGCCACGAGCTGAGGACTGCACAGCCGTCGCCGGCTTGCTCACGTGTCCACCCTCTCCAGCGAATCCACCATCCTTGGCACCATCCTTGGCATCGAGCCCATTATGCGGGTTTTCCCCCCGCTTGTCGAGCGACGCAATCCGGCGGTCAGGCGGGGGCCCTCGACGGCGTGCGGCGTCAGCCGAGCGTGCGGAGCGCCAGGTCCGTGAACAGATCCGTCGCGAACGCCAGGTCGCGCACGTCGATCCGCTCATCCGCGCCGTGGATCAACGGCGCCGTCTGCATCAGCGACTGGTGGCGCTGGGGAAAGAACCCGTAGGCCACGCACTCGGGGAACGCCAGACGAAAGTGACGCGAGTCGGTGAAGCCGGGGAGGATCACAGGCACCACCTCCGCCCCCGGGTCGCGCTCGGCAATCCAGGAGGAGATCGTGTCCATCAGCTGCGAGGCGACCGGCGAGCGGTTACCGACCACGCGCTCGGTGAACTCGATCCGCCAGGAGTCGTTTTCCTCACCGAGTACCTCGGCGATGCCCTCGCGGACCTCCTGCTCACCAAGCCCCGGCGGCACGCGGCAGTCGACCCTCAGCACCGCCCGGCTGGGGATCACGTTGATCTTCTCCGAGGCGCTGATCCGCGTCGGTGTGAACGTCACGCCGAGCATCGGCTCGAACATGATCGCCAGGCGCGGGTCCAGCGCGCGCAGGCGCTCCAGCGAGCCCTCCGGATCGTCCGCGTCCTCGCCGATCCCGCGCAGGAACGCCAGCGGCTCATCCGTCGGGCGGTATGACGGCTGGCGCGCGGCGAAGCGCTCCAGCACCGGGCCCATCTTCAGCAGCGCGTTATCGCCCATGCCCGGCATCGAAGCATGGCCGGCCACGCCGTCCGTCGTCACCGTGAAGCGGAACACGCCCTTCTCCGCGCAGCACACGCCGTAGCAACGCCGCTCGCCGACCTCGAACACCGCCCCGCCGCCCTCGTTGATCAACAGGTCGCAGCGCACCTTCTCCGGATGGTTCTTCGTGATCCATTCCGCGCCCAGGGAACCGCCGGTCTCCTCGTCGACGACGGCCACGATCAACAGCTCGCCGCGCGCAGGGCGCCAGCCCGAGCGCGCCAGCGACGCCGCCGCTGCGATCTCCGCCGCGACCTGCGACTTCATGTCCAGCGCGCCCCTGCCCCACAGATGACCGTCAGCGATATCCCCCGACCAGGGGTCGCGCGTCCACGCGGACGGATCCGCGAGCACGGTGTCGACGTGGCCGAGGTAGCAGAGCGTGGGGCCCTCCTGCGCAGAGTCCGCGCGCAGCCTCGCCACGAGGTTCGGTCGCTCCGGCTCGGCCCAGAGCAGCTCGCACTCGAAGCCCGCCCGCGTGAGATGCTCGGCCAGGTACTCCTGGGCAGCGCGCTCGTTGCCGGGCGGGTTGACGGTGTTGAAGCGGATCAGGCGCGCCAGGAGCTCCTCGGCCTCCGCGGCGGCCTGGCCGCTCTGGGCCGGACTCGCGCTCATCGCGCAGATCGTACGCCCATCCCCGCCAGTTCATCGCGGGTCAGCGGGAAGTGGCAGGCGACCATCGTGCCCGAGTCCTTGTCCTCCAGCAGCGGCTCCTGCTCTGAGCACAGCGGCTGCGCCTTCGGGCAGCGCGTGTGGAAGCGACATGCGCTCGGCGGGTTGGCGGGGCTCGGCACGTCGCCGCCCAGCGGCCGGCGCTCCTCGCCGCGGCGCGTCGGGTCCGCGAC
>DATBZG010000075.1:0-18686 GCA_036513335.1 Solirubrobacteraceae bacterium
GGCTTCAAGCGTCTGGCGGGACGACCTCAGGATCGTCTGGATCTCGTCGAACTGGAAGCACTTTACGACGAGCTTCCGATCGAGCCGATCCCCGGGCTGGACGAGTAGCGTCCCGGCGCTCGCGCGAGCTCTCCCGGCCGCGCCATCCCCTGGTGCTGTCGGTGGGTTGTGGGACGAGGTCCGCCCCACAGGTAACAACCTACGCAGCCCAGCGTGAATACCGCGACGACCAGCAACACCGGCCCGGAGTCCTCGACGAGCGTTCCCACCACGCCGGCCGCCAATCCCCCGGCGAACGCCGCAAGCCAGCCGGGATCCGAGACGACAGGGGAGAGCAGCAGCGCACGCCGGCGCACGCCGAGCGCAGCCGCGATCAGCGCCAGCGCCGTGGCCACCGGCATCGCTTCGTCGCGCAGCTCATCCCACGCGGCGCCGTAGCGGCGCACGATGATGTCGCGCACGTCCGATGGCGAGCGGGCGTCAAGCACACTGCCGGTGAAGTGCCCTCCGCCGTGGGCCGTGGCAAGGTCGATCGCAGCGAGCGCCACGAGACCAACGACGGGGCTGATCAGCACGATCAGCGCGCGCCTACGTGTGAGCGCCCCCGGCGCCAGCATGAGCGTCGAGACCGCGAACCCAAAGCAGACGAGGATCACGCCCCCCACACCCGCGCCGATCCGTGCAGACCCCTCGACCACCGCCAGCACCCCGCCCGCGATCGCCACCACCACCGCCGCCCGCGCTCCACGCACCGCTGGATAGAGAGCGCCGGCCACTGCCGCGAGCACCAGCACGGCCAGCCCCGACTTCAGCTCGTTGCCGATCCCGTAGAAACGGTCACCCAGGGCGGGGTCCGGCCCCAGCAGCGAGCGCATCAACAGCTGCGTTCCCGCCAGCGCGTCCACCACGATCGCGATCAGGGTGACGATCGCCGGGGCAAGCGCGGCCCTCGGCCAAGGCACGAGCGTGTCCGTCAGCGCCCCGAGGCCCATGCAGAGGACCGCGATCGTGGCGCACTCGACCGCTGCGCTCGGCTCGAGGGCAGCCGTGATCAGCGTTGCCACGGGCGCCCACAGGACGCCGAGGGCCCCGCTGCGCATTGCCCACGCTCGGCCGCGCGGCCGCGTCGCCGCGAGCGCCACCAGCAGCAGCCACGCCACCAGCAGGAAGCCGAGCGCCTTCAACCGTCGCCCGGCGATCACACGCAGGCGCGCCATCAGGGAGCGCAGGCTCGCCGAGTGCAACGGCCCATCGTTCACGATTGACCTGCCGCGCACGTCCGCAGGCACCCGCAGGCCCAGGTGCTGGAGGATCGTCGGCGCCACGTCGAACGACGCGATAAGCCCGCGCTCGTTCGTGCTCTGTGAGCTGAGCCCTCTGCCGCCACCGCCTGCGAGCCCGGCGATGGCCGTCCACAGGAGCTCGCCTCCGTGCCGGGCGCCCGGACGCTGGACCACGATCAGCAGCTCGCCCGGCGCGCGTGCGGCGCTGAGCGCGTGCAGGTCTGCTTCTCCTTCGCCGCCGCCCGGGAGGTCCGCCACGACGAGCAGCTTGCGGCGCGCGAGCTCCTCGACGCGCGAGGTCAAAGTGCCCACAGAGCCCAGCGACACCGCGGCGATGTGCCCGCTGCGGTCGGCTGCCACCAGGCTGTCGCGATAGGCGGTCCCGGCGCTCTCGGAGATCCCGGCGTAGCCGGCTTCCCCCGGGATCTCGCCGGCGAGCAGTCCCGGCCGCAGCAGCTGAGGCGCCTCCTCGGCACGTCTGCGCGCCGCCCGCCAACCCTCGATCAGTCCGCTCGAACCGAGCTGCAGGAGCGTCGTCGGCGGCGGCGTCGGGTGTGTGTACGCAGACGTCGCCACGCGCGCGCCCTGGCTGATGTCCAGCGCCAGTTGCGCCTGTGAGTAGCGGCCTTGGCCCGCCGACATGATCCCCACCGAAAGACCGCTCACGCCGGCGAGCCGCGACTCGCCGGCGGGGATGAACACGAGTAGCGCCGAACGCGGCGGCGAGATGCCGGCGGCCTGCGCGGGCGGCGGCTGAGCGCCGAGCGCGCCGACGCACACCAGGACGGCGAGCGCCGGCCCCCGCCGCAGTTGGCTCAGCCCTCTGCTCCGTCCGTGGCCGCAGCGGGACGGCCGCCCACAAACGAGCCGGTGTCGCGATGGCGCTCGTGCTCGCGCGCGGCGTCGCGCGCCAGCTCGCCCTCGACGCTGATCCGCGGCAGCACCCGGTCGAGCGCCGCGGGGAAGCTCCACGTGATCTTGCCGATGATGTTCAGCGTCGCCGGCAGCAGCATGCAGCGCACCACCAGCGCGTCCAGGAACACCGCGCTCGCAAGGCTCAGGCCGAACTCCTTGATCACGCGTTCTTCGCCCAGGACGAACGACAGGAACACGCACACCATGATCGCCGCCGCGGCGGTCACCACGCGGCCCGTCAGCGCCAGGCCCTCAGCGACCGCGCGCTCGTTGTCGTGGGTGTGGTCCCAGCGCTCGTGCATGCGCGAGACGAGGAACACCTCGTAGTCCATCGACAGCCCGAACACGATCGCGAACAGCATCACCGGGATGAACGACTCGATCGGCCCCTGCTGGGTGCCCATCAGCGAGCCGAACCAACCCCACTGGAAGATCGCCACGATCACCCCCAGCGAGGCGCCGATGCTGAGCAGGTTCATTACAGCCGCCTGAAGCGGGATCACCAGCGAGCGGAACACGATCATCAACAGCAGCGCGCTCAGCAACACCACCACGCCGATGAACAGCGGCAGCTTGTGGCTGAGGGTGTTGGCGAAGTCGACCGCGCCCGCGGTCACGCCGCCGACGTACACGGTCATCCCGTCCTGCGCCGCCACCGGCGGAACCACGTGTTCGCGCAGCCTCGAGACCAGCTGTGTGGTTGCGTAGGCCTGCGGCGAGGAGTGGGGGTAGACGGTGATCGTCGCCACGTCGCCCGCCGGATTCACCTTCGCCGGCGCGACAGACACGACGCCCGGCGTCCCCGCGATCGCCGCGCGCAACTGCTGCACGGCTTCGCGGTGAGAGCTGGGGAACTTGGCCACGACCAGCAGCGGGCCGTTGAAGCCTTCGCCGAAGCCTTCCGCGAGGAGGTCGTATGCCTTGTGCGTCGTCTGGTTGGCGGGGTCGTTGGAGGCATCGCTGGAGCCGAGTCGCAGCGCCGTCGCAGGCGCCGCGATCGCCAGCATCGCCACTGCCGCCACCGAGGCGATTGCCCACGGCCGGCGCCGCACGAACCCGCTCCAGCGAATCCATGCGCCTCCGGCGGCCGGCTCCCCCGATGCGGCGCCGGCGGACGCTCCGGTGGGGCCTGATGCCGCGATCCTGGCCTCTGCGCGCGCACGAGCCCGCCGCGAGCCTGCAGCCACGCGCTTGCCCGCGAGGCTCAGCAGCGCCGGCAGCAGCGTCATCGAGGCGAGCATCACCAGCAGCACCCCGATCGATGCCGACAGCGCCACGCCGTAGAGGAATTCGACGCCCAGGAGCATCATCCCGAGCAGCGCGATCACGACGGTGGAGCCCGCGAATAGCACGGCCCGTCCGGCGGTGTCGATCGCCTGGAAGACAGACTCGTGCACGTCCTGAAAGGTCGGGCCGGGAGTCGCGTAGGCCTCGCGGAAGCGCGTGAGGATGAACAGCGCGTAGTCGATGCCGACGCCCAGGCCGATCATCGCGGCGAGCTCGGAGGAGAAGTCGGGCGTGTCGACCACGTGGGTGAACAGCGCGATCACGCCGAGGCCGGTGCCCAGGCCGAGCAGTGCGGTGATGATCGGCAGGCCCATCGACACGAGCGAGCCGAAGGTCAGCAGCAGGATCACGATCGCCGCCAGCAGCCCCACGGCTGTCGAGATGCCGAAGCCGGGTTTTTTGGTCGCCTCGATCGCCTGCCCGCCGAGCTGAACATCGAGGCCGGGCTTGGCTGCCGCCTGAGCGACGGCGACGACTCGTTCAGGGGCGCTCGTCGGCAGCAGGTTCGCTTTCTCGTCGAAGACCACCGTCGCGAACGCGATCCTACGGTTGGCCGAGATCGCCTTGCCCGCCGCCGCGCCCGCGTATGGGCTGATCACGCTCGTGACGTGCGGCAGTTTTTCGACCTTCGCGAACATCGCGCTCATGCGCGCCTTCACCGACGGTTCGAGGACGCTGCCGGAGCTGACCTTGTAGACGATCGAGTCGCGATCGCCCGACTGCGAGGGGAAGCTGCGCTGGAGCAGGTCCGCGGCGCGCTGGGCACCGGAATTGGGCAGCGTGAAGTTGTTGGAGTAGTCGGTCCCCGCGGACTGCGCGACGACGTTGACCGCGATCAGCAGGACGACCCAGCCGATCGCGACGTAGAGACGGTGAGTTGTAGACCAGCGCGCGAGTCTCAGCAATGCCCTGTCCTTCGGCGTCGAGGTGTGGATGCAGACAGCCCGTGCGCGAGAAACCTCATGCGCGCGGGCCCGTCGAAGCGCTTCTGCGGCTAAGGGTAGTACGCGCCGCGCTGGCCTCCCGAGCTACACGAGCTCGGAGCTTGCCGGCTAGTTGACGCTCGGGTCCTCGGGCATGCGTGCGATCAGCGCGTAGCGCCCGCCCATGCGCGTCAGCACGGCGCTCCACAGCCCCTCGGGCATCTCGCTGAACACGTCCTCGGGCTGAGCCGGGTGCACGATCCAGTCCTCCTCGGCGATCTCCGCGTCGAGTTGGCCGGGGCCCCAGCCTGCGTGCCCTGCAAACACCCGTCGACGTGCGGTCGCCTCCGCGAGCTCCTCGATGCCCGCGTCCGGGGCAGGGAAGCCGATGCGCCCGAGCACGAGCAGCCCGGCGGGTGAGGGGTCGAGGAACTCTGCCAGGACCACGATCGATCCGGACTGCACCGGGCCGCCGACATAGACCGGCTCCAGTGCGCCGACGGTCTGCTCGAGCTGTGGCACGGCGTCGCCGACCGTGGCCGTCGAGGGCCGATTCAGAACGACGCCCATCGCGCCCTCCTCGCTGTGCATGCCGATCAGGACGACCGTGCGCGCGAAGTTCGGGTCCATCAGGCTCGGCGAAGCCAGCAGCAGCTGTCCGGCGAGCGATTCAGCCATCATCTCCACGAGGCTATCGCCCTCCGCACGCGCGTCGAGCCGAGTACGCGCGGTGCGCCCCAGGCTCGAACAGCAAAGGGAAACGACGTGACAGACGCGCGGGAGTTCGACGTTGTCGTGGTGGGCGCCGGGCCCTCCGGGGAGGTCTGTGCCGGGCGGGTCGCGGACGACGGCCTGTCGGTGGCGTTGGTCGAGCGCGAGCTCGTGGGCGGCGAATGCTCCTTCTATGCGTGTATGCCGTCCAAGGCGCTGCTGCGACCCGCCCAGGCGCTCGCGGAGGCGCGGCGGGTGTCGGGCGCCGCCGAGGCCGCCGATGGGCAGCTCGACGTGGCTGCCGTGCTGCGCCGACGCGACGAGGTGATCCACAAGCTCGACGACAGCGCGCAGATGCCGTGGGTGGAGAAGCACGGGATCACGCTCGTGCGCGGCCATGGGGAACTGGCGGGCGAGCGCGCCGTGCAGGTCGGGGAGGAGATGCTGCGGGCGCGGCGCGCCGTCGTGCTGGCTCCCGGCAGCGTCGCCTCGATCCCGCCGATCCCTGGGCTGCGCGAGGCCGACCCGTGGACCAACCGCGAGGTCACCACTGCCGCCGAGCTGCCCGCCTCGCTGCTGGTACTCGGCGGCGGCGTGGTGGGCGTGGAGATGGCGTGGGCGTATGCATCGCTGGGTGTGAAGGTGACGCTGGTCGAGGCACACGAGCGTCTCGTCGCCGGCGAGGAGGAGTTCGCCTCAGAGCAGGTCCGCCAGGCGTTGGTGGAAATGGGCGTGGAGGTCTCGCTCGGCGTCAACGCGCGCGCCGTGCGCCGCGAGCCGACTGACGGGGTGCGTGGTGCGGCCACGGTCGAGCTCGAGAACGGCCGCTCGTTCGTCGCCGATGAGCTACTCGCGGCGGTCGGGCGGCGGCCGCGCACGGACACGCTGGGCGTGAACACGATCGGCCTGGAGCCGGGCAAGCCGGTGGAGGTGGACGCGACGTTGAGGGTCCCCGGCCACGACTGGCTGTACGTGCTCGGCGATGCCAACGGCCGCGTGCTGCTCACCCACATGGGCAAGTACCAGGCGCGGATCGCCGCCGCTCACATCCTCGGGCGGGCAGGTGGCGATGCGATCCTGCACTCCGACGGGCGTCTCTCGCCGCGCGTGATCTTTACCGAGCCGCAGATCGCCGCCGTCGGGCACACGCTGGCGAGCGCCCGTGAGGCGGGGCTGAACGTGCGCGCCGTGGATCAGCCTGTCGGCGCCAACGCCGGCGGGAGCTTCGTCGGGCACGAAGCGCCGGGCACGGTGAGGATCGTCGTGGACGAGGATCGGAGCGTGATCGTCGGCGCGACGTTCACCGGCGTGGAGGTTGCCGAGTCGCTGCATGCCGCCACGATCGCCGTCATCGGCGAGGTTCCGCTCGAACGCCTGTGGCACTCCGTCCCCTGCTTTCCCACGCGCAGCGAGGTTTGGCTGAGACTGCTCGAAGAGTACGGGCTCTAACCGACGGAGAAGATCTCGAGCGTACCCGTGAGCTGGTGGTCGTTGGCGTCGCCGGCGGGCTCTATGACGTGCCCGTCGACGACGATTGGGCTGTTCCAGTGGCCGGGCTGGCCAGGCAGCTCGGCGATCGGACGCGGCGAGGACGGTCGGTAGACGTAGATGCCGCCGGCATCGGGCTCGTATACGTAGAGCAGCCCGCCCGCCATCACCGGGCTCGTCCCCGGCGTCGGCGTTTCCCAGGCGCGGTAGAGCTTGCCCGCACGCAGCACGTAAGCGGCGGTTGCGTGTTCGTCGGCGACGAATATCGTCGTGTGTCCGGCGTGGTGCCAGACGGCCGGCGCCGTGAAGAGCTCGCCGCCGCCCGGGATCGACAGGCGCTGCACTTCGCCGCCAAGCGGGTGCAGGCGCAAGGACGGCGGATGTCCGTCCAGACGGGAGAGCACGAGCACGCGCATGGTCCCGTCCTTGCCGGCGAGCACCACGCGGTTTTCGCCCACGAACACGGGTGCACTCGACCCGAGGTCGAGATCGCTCGTGTTGAGCTCTTCCTGGTCGGTCGGCGTGAAGGACTGCAGCAGCTTCAACGAGGGGAACGCCAGCTCGATCACGCTGTCGCCGAAGTCGGTCGAGCCGTTCCAGGGTCCGTTGCCGGTGTCGATCAGGATGCGCCTCCCGCCGGGCTCGACGACCGGTCCGCCCCGCGAGAGGATCGCCGAGTCGCTCGCCGCGCAGGTGCTCGGGACCTGCAGTTCGCGCCGGTTTGCGCAGAGGGTGTTGAAGACCTTCGGCACCCGGCCGCCGGCGCGTTCGACGAGCACCACGTGTCCCTGATAGGGCGGGATGTCGCCGATATAGCCGCTGGTGGCGGCGACGATGTCGGGACCGTCGATGTTGAGCGCCGCACCGAGCTTCTCGTGCACCGGTTCCAGAGTGATCTTCGCCGGCCAGGACCCTTGCCCGTCCTCGCTGCCGTTGGCAAGCGAGAGCTTGTTGATGAGGCCGTCAGGCGAGGCCGCATACACGTACTTGTTGTCTGGATCGGCCACCGGGCTCGCGACCGTGATCTGCGCGCTGCCGGCCCAGCGCGAGTATCCGGGCGGTGTGAACGTCCACAGCACCTGGCCGCTGTTCGCATCGATCGCGATCGTCTTGCCGTAGGTAGTGGTGACGACGATCACGTCGTGGGTCGCACCCTCGACCGAGGCGCCGTGCACGTAGATGGGCGAGGAGTCGACGGTCCCAGGGAGACTCACCGTGATGTGGCGCAGATGCGCGACGTTGGCTGCCGTGATGCCGGTGGCGAGCTCGCTCACGTCCGTGCGCTGCGGGTCCAGTCCGAACTCGGGCCAGTCGAGCAGCCTGGCGGCGGACGCCCGTCTGGCGGACGGGATCGCCCTCGCGCTGACGGTGGGCGTGGAGATCTCCGCGGGGGCCGTGCTGCCGCACGCGCCGAGCAGCGCGCAGGCCGAAACCGTGAGCGTCAGACCCAAGGGGCGACGAGCGCGCATCCGCCCAGGTTTAGCGCATCCTCCGGTAGGGTGAGGACATGGCCAAGAGCCCCGCTGTGGGAGAGCAGGCGCCGGACTTCCAGTTGGACGGAACCGACGGTCCGTTCAAGCTCTCCGATCACCGTGGCGAGCGCGTGGTGCTGCTTTTCTATCCGGGCGATGAAACGCTCGTGTGCACGAAGCAGTTCTGCTCCTATCGCGACCGCGCCGAGGACTTCGCGCTGCTGAGCGCAACCGTCGTGGGGATCTCCTCGCAGGGTCTCAACTCACACGAGGAGTTCGCCAGCAAGCACGCGCTCAACGTGCCACTGCTCGCCGACGTCGAGAAGAGCGTCGCGCGTGCCTACGACGCGTACTCGCGCCGGCTCGGGGTCAAGCGCGCGGTGATCCTGATCGACGAGCAAGGGATCGTGCGCCACCGTCACGACCATCTGCTCGGGCTCGACTACCAGTCCGTGGACGAGCTTAAATCGATGCTGGACGCGCTGCCGGTCGCCGCAGAATGAGCTAGACCGGCTCGATGTCCAGCTCGCTGGCTGCCTGGCCTCGCAGCACGGCGATCAGACGATCGAGATCCTCGAAGGCCGCCCGGCGCAGCGCCGCGTTGACGCGATCGTCGTTCTCGCGATCGGTGGAGGTCCAGAACTTGCCCCTGCGGCTGCCGGCGCCGTGATGGTAGATCACGTCGCCGTAGATGCCGCCGATCAGGAAGTGGTAGTTGAGCTTGTTGCTGCGCTTCAGCCGCTCGATCTCCCGTCCCTCTTGCGTCAGCGCATAGGTGATCCGCTGGCCGACGTCCTGGTTGTGCTCGATCTCCGGATGGGCGTCGCGGCCGAAGGAGAGCTTCAGGGCGCGTAGGTCGCGCCGTCTGATGCACAGGCCGCTCACGTGGATGAAGGGCGCGATCGCCGGAGCCATCTCATCGCGGTAGACGCCGGCAATCGCCGCGCCCTGCTCGCACGCGCCGATCAGCACCTCCAGCCAGTCCTCGCGCACGGGGAAGGAGTCGTTGTCGAGCGTGACGATGTAGTCGAAGTCCGCCGGCACGCGGGCGGCCAGATGGTCGAGCGCCGCGGGGTGGGTGCGTTCGGTCAACCGGTCGATGTGACGAACCGGGAGCGTCGCGGTGAGTCGCGCCAGCGCTGCGACCCAGCCGGCAGGCGTCACCTTCACACGCTCGTAGTCGCTGATCAGTGAGCGATGCTCGGTCAGATGGGAGTTGTCGAAGACGAATACCTCGTAGTCCCAGCCCTGCGAATGACGCTCCACCTGGCGCAGGCACATGTCGATCCACGGGTACTGGAGCGCCTGTTCGAGGTTGTATTTGGCCCAACGCCCCCTCCTGCGGAACCCGTTGACGACGAGGATCGCCACGCGCGGGCGGCGCTCAGTCGAGGCTGTCATAGCCCCACAGGCTCACGAGGTCGCGTCCGAGGTGCTCGCTCAGGGCGAGAACCTCCGGCTCGTAGCGACGGCGGAGCTCGAGCATCACGCTGTCGTCAGGGGTGGGAGGGGCTCCCATCAACACGCGTTCGCGCAGGCGGACGAGCTGTCTGGTCCGCTCGGGACCGAGCGACTTGACGGTCCTGTTGAGGCCGCGTGTCAACGGACCGCGCCCAAGTGCGACAGCCTGGGAGAGGTCGTGCAGTCGCGGCGAGCGCACGGTCACCGTCGGATTGGCCTCCTTGGCATGGATCGGGGCGCGGTCGTCCACTTCGAGGAAGCGCAGGATCGAGCGGACGGTCGCCTCGTTGTCGGTGCGGAAGTCGTCGTAGACGATCACGAGCAGCTGCTCGGGGGCGAACAGCTGCTCGTAGCGGCGCAGCTGCTCGACGTAGCGCACGTGCTCGGAGTACAGGAGCAGCTGCGGGCGATGGGAGCGGCTCGGGATCCGCTTGCCCTCGCGCCTGGCGCTCTCCAGCGCGAGCGCCTTGGAGAAGTCGCCCTCCGCCTCCACGTGGATCTGCATGAGCTGCAGGTGCAGGGAGCGCAGGAAGCTCGCCGGCTCGCGTAGCACCGCGACGATGCGCGCAGCCGGCTGTGCCTCCGCGATCGCGGCTGCGGCCGTGCGCGACCACAGATACGAGGAGGACGCCTCGCCCAGCAGCTGATCCGCTCCGGCGTCGGCGAACAGCGCCAGGTAAGCATCGAGCGTCTGTGGCACCTTTTCCGACCTGGGCGTCTCGAAGCGAAGACGCATGTCGCTGGAGAAGTACAGCGGCTCCTTCAGGCTGGGCATGAAGATCTGCGGATGCTCGCGCAGCATCCGGTAGAGCGCCGTGGTCCCGCTCTTGGGATGACCGACGATGAAGAAGTCTGGCATTCGCCGGCCCTGCGAACTCACGACTGAGTCCCGCTCAGCGGACGCCGGTGCCCAGCGCACCGGTCTCGCGCTCGCCGGAGGGCCGCTCAGCGGCGGCGCGTGCCGCGTAGAGCTCAGCCAGCTCAAGCTGCAGGTTGCGACGCTGTTCGCTAGGCCGAGGCTCGCGGCGGTGCCAGGCTCCCTCGCCGTCCAGGTCCCAAGAGCTCTGGTTGTCGGCGAAGGCGCGTTCGAGCGTGTCGAGCAGCTCTGCGCGCAGGCCCTCGGACTCGATCGGCACCGCCAGCTCGACGCGGTGGTCGAGGTTGCGCGGCATCAGGTCCGCGGAGGCGATGTAGATCGTCTGCTCGCCGCCGCGTTCGAAGGTGTAGACGCGCGAGTGCTCGAGCAGCCGGCCGACGATCGAGACGACCCTGATGTTCTCTGAGATGCCAGACACGCCCGGACGCAGGCAGCAGATGCCGCGCACGTTCAAGTCCACACGCACACCAGCCTGCGAGGCGGCGTAGAGCGCGCGGATGCAGCGACCGTCGACGAGCGAGTTCATCTTCATCGCGATCCGCGCCGGGCGCGCCTCGGAGTGCGTGGCGATCGTTTTCTCGATCTGGTCGATGATCCCGTCGCGCAGGTACGCAGGAGCGATCAGCACCTTGCGGTAGTGCAGCGGGCGCCCGTAGCCGGTGAGGTAGTTGAACATGTCGGCCACGTCGGCACCGATCTGCTCGTCGGTGGTGAACAGGCCGAAGTCCGTGTACAGCCGCGCCGTGGCCGAGTGGTAGTTGCCTGTGCCGATGTGGACGTAGTTGCGTACGCCATCGCCCTCGCGGCGCACCACGAGCACGCACTTGGCGTGCGTCTTGAAGCCGGGTTGGCCGTAGACGACGTGCACGCCCGCCTCCTCCAGCGCCTTGGCCCAGTGGATGTTCATGCGCTCGTCGAAGCGAGCCTGCAGCTCGACCAGCGCAACTGCCTGCTTGCCCCGTTCGGTGGCGTCGATCAGTGCCGGCACGAGCGGCGAGTCGTCGCTCGTTCGGTAGACGGTCTGCTTGATCGCGAGTACGTTGGGGTCCGCGACGGCCTGCTCGACGAAACGCTCGACCGACGTGGCGAAGGACTCGTAGGGGTGATGGACGAGCAGGTCGCCTTCGCGCATCGCCCCGAGCACGTCCGGGCGCTCGCCCTCGCCGCGGAGCAGACGTGGATGGGTGATGCCGACGATTGGCTCCTCGCGCAGCTCTGAGTGGCCGGGAAGTCTCACGATCTGCCACAGCGCGCCCATGTCGAGCAGCCCATCGACCGGGTAGACCTCCTCCTCCTGGACGCCCAGCAGCGCGGTCAGCGCATCGTGCAGCTGCGGCGAGCATCTGGCGCCGATCTCCACGCGTACGACCTCGCCGAAGCGCCTGCGGCGCAGCTCGTCCTCGACCGCCTGCAGCAGGTCGGCGGCGTCGTCTGAGACCTCCAGATCGGCGTCGCGTGTGACCCGGAAGACATCGTAGTCGGCGATCTCCATGCCCGGGAACAGCGCGTCCAGGTGGTTTGCGATCACATCCTCCAGCGGCACGAGCAGCGTCGGCTCCGGTGCAGGCTGCTTGAGCGTCACGAACCGCGGCAGGATCTCCGTCGGCACCTTCACGCGCGCGAACACCGTCTGGCCGCCGGCGGGGTCGCGCACGAGCACGGCCAGGCTGAGCGAGAGGTTGGAGATATAGGGGAATGGGCGTCCGGGCGCGACCGCCAGCGGTGTGAGCGCGGGGAAGATCGCCTTCTGGAAGTGCCTGGCCAGCTCGGCGCGGCGCTCGTCGTCGAGATCGCGCACGCCGACCACGCGAATGTCGTGCTCGGCCAGCGCCGGGCGCAGCTTGCCTTCGAAGCAGTCGGTCAGGCGGCGGCTCTGCTCGAGCACGCGCTCGCGGATCAGCGCGATTGTCTCGGAGGGGGTCCTGCCGTCCTGGCCGGGATTCTCCACGCCTGCGTCGATCTGGTCGCGCAGGCCGGCGACGCGCACCATGTAGTACTCGTCGAGGTTGGTCGTGTAGATCGCACAGAACTTGACGCGCTCCAGCAGCGGCACACGCTCGTCCTCGGCCAGCTGCAGTACGCGGTCGTTGAAGTCAAGCCACGAGAGCTCGCGGTTGAGGTACAGCGACGGGTCCTCCAGCGACGGGCTGTCAAGCGACGGCGCCGCGGGGCCATCGCGCGCCGTGCTCATGACCGTTGTCCGGTCGCCTGGGTTGTGCTCTCGGTCACCCTCCATCTTTCTTCAAGCTACACCACACGCTAGGCTCCAGCCCACAGGAATGGCTCGTCAGCTATGGCTACTTCGTCACGCGGAGGCTGAGCCGCATGGCACGCGCACGGATGCCGCTCGCCGCTTGACGGAGCGCGGGCATGTGCAGGCGCGCGCTGCGGGCATCGCGATCGCGCAGCTGCAGGGCGGTTTCGACGCAGTGCTGTTCAGCCCCAAGGTGCGCGCCCGCGAGACGGCCGAGCTAGCGGCCGAGGACTGGGCGCCCGAGCAGCGTGAGCGGCTGGCGGTGCACACACCGCTGGCCGGCAACTTCGATGCCACGCAGGCGCTCGACGCGATGGTGGGAGTGGGTGCGGATGGACGTCTGCTGCTCGTCGGCCACGAGCCGGACCTCTCACGCGTGATCGGCGAACTGACCGGCGGCCGCGTGGACATGAAGAAGGGTGGGGTCGCGGTCGTGCGGCTAGAAGGCGCTGCTGGTGAACTCGTCGTCCTCATGCGACCCCGCGAGCTTGCGCTGATCGCCGGTGGGGTGGGTGGGGATCCAATCCACGGGGACTGAGGAAGGCACGACGCTCGCGTCGACGTTCTCGACCGATTCGGCCGCGAAGCGGTAGCCGATGCCGAAGTGGGTGTGGATGTAGCGCCAGCTGGGGGAGACCTTCTCGAGCTTCTGGCGAAGCTTGCGCACGAACACGTCCACGGAGCGGTCGCCGCGGACCATCGTGTAGCCCCATAGCCGGGAGTAGATCTCCTCGCGCTCGAGCACGCGTCCCTCGGCGCGGGCAAGCAGCTCGATCAGCTCGAACTCGCGCCTGGTGAGATCCATGCTGCGGTCGCCGACGAACGCCTGGAAGCGGTCTGAGCGGATCTCGATCTCACCGGCGATCACGGGCTGGGTCTCGGTGCGCCCGGCGCTGTGGCGGCGGCGACGCACGACACTCTGCACACGCGCGATGACTTCCTCGGGGTGGCAGGGCTTGGTGATCCAGTCGTCTGCGCCGAGGCGCAGACCGCGGACCCGCTGGGCGACCGTCGAAGGACCCGTGCAAACGACGATGCCGAGCTCGGGGAGCGCTTCGCAGAGCCGCTCGAGCCATGTCCACGCCTGAGGGCCGAGGACGGCCAAGTCCACGACGAGAGCGCTGAGGCGCATCGAGACGACTGCGTCGGCCGGCACGGGGCTGGCGAGCACTCTGTGCTCCCAGGCAAGACGGTCCAGGCGCTTGCTGAGAACCTGGATGAAGCCGCTGTCGCGATCGATCACGGCGATGCGAAGGGCGGCCGCGGGAGTGGTCGCGCCCTCGGAGATAGCTGCCTGCGTCCCCCCGTCACCGGCGCTCACGCTTGCGCTCATTGCGCCGGAGTGTAGGTCATGGCGAGGATCTTGGACAGATGTGCGAGCGAACGTAACAGGATGTTCACAGGAGGCCCGCTATTTGCGCGGTGGGCCATTCCGTATAGCGATGGCTATACGTCTTGTCGACGCACTACCGCCGGCCGCGGCTCAGTACGGGCGCGGATCGGGCGGGCGTGAGGAGTCCGAGAACTCGCGGAACAGGCCCGTGACCACGAACGCCACCTGCTCGCCGATATCGACGGCGTTGTCGCCGATCCGCTCGAGCGCCCGGGCCACCAGCGTCATGTGCATCGCCCACTCGCGGGTGTCCGGATCATCTCCGATCTCGATCGCGAGACGAAATATCTCACGGTTGAGACGGTTGATCTCGCGGTCCTGGCGCACGAGGTCTTCGGCCAGCCCGACATCCCGCGCTGCGAAGGCAGCCTTCGATTGAACCACCTCCGAGCGCGCGAAAGCGCCCATCTTGGCGAGCGCTTCGAGCATTTCCGTGTGGACCGGCGGCTCGTGGCCGGAGAGCGGGATCATCTTCGCGATGTTCACGCACTGGTCGCCCATGCGCTCGATGTGCTTGATCATGTGCAGCAGCGCCGCGACCAGCCGCAGGTCGCCCGCTACCGGGGCCTGAAGCGCCAGCAGCGAGAGGATTCCCTGGTGGACCTCCAGATAGCGGCCGTCGACGCGGTCGTCGTCGGCGATCACCATCTGCGCGAGCTCGACGTCCTGGTGGTGCAGCGCCTCGAGCACGCGGTCGAGTTGCTCTACGATCAGGTCCAGCCCTCCCAGCGCGTTGGCCTCCAGCTCGCGCAGCTGCGCCTGGAAGTGCGCGCGCCCCTGCGCTTGAGGGCCGCCGGTCGCGAATGGCTCCGAGACTCCGCTCGCGCCGTATGCGGAGGAGACCGCCGGTGGGCGGCCGTCGTCAGCCGAACTTCCCGGTGACATATTCCTCGGTTCGCGAGTCTTTGGGCTTGGTGAAAATCTCCTGAGTCGGCCCGACCTCCACGAGCTCGCCGGCGAGCATAAACGCCGTGCGGTCGGCCACGCGCGCGGCCTGCTGCATGTTGTGGGTGACGATCACAATCGTCACCCGCTGCTTGAGCTCGTCGATCAGCTCCTCGATCTTCAGTGTGGCGATCGGATCGAGGGCGGAGCACGGCTCATCCATCAGGATCACCTCGGGTTCGACGGCCAGCGAGCGGGCGATGCAAAGGCGCTGCTGCTGGCCGCCGGAAAGGCCCGCGCCGGCCTCGGATAGGCGATCGGAGACCTCATCCCAGAGTCCTGCGCTGCGCAGCGCCCGCTCGACCTTCGCCTGCAGATCGCCGCGTCGGGCGGTGAGGCGCAGGCCGGAAGCGACGTTGTCGAAGATCGACATCGTGGGGAAGGGGTTCGGCTTCTGAAAGACCATCCCAATCGCGCGCCGCACCGCGACAACATCGATCCCCGGGCCGTAGACGTCCACCCCGTCGAGCATCACACGGCCCTCGGCGTGGGCGCCGGGGATCTCCTCGTGCATGCGGTTGATGCAGCGGATCATCGTGGACTTCCCACAGCCCGATGGGCCGATAATGGCCGTCACCTCGTTCGCCTTGAAGTCGACGTCGATCCCCTTGACCTGCTCGGCCTTGCCGTAAAACGCGCGCAGGCCCTCGAGCTTCACGCCGAGCCCGGCCTGCACCTGGCGGGCCGAGTCGGCCGGCGCGGCGCGGTCGGCGACGATCGACTGGCGGCCCGTCGCTGCCATCTCGTTTGCCGAGCCTGGCGCCCCGGCCGCGCTCTCAGGATCGATGTCCGTCACGTGAGTGGTGGGGCGGCTGGAGGTCATGCAAGGCGGCTCCTTCGCGAGATCAGACGTGCGATCAGGTTCAGCAACAGGATCAGTACTACCAGCGTCAGCGCCGCTCCCCACGCCCGGTCCACGACCGATGCGGTTGGCGAGGTGACGTCGCTGTAGATTTGCACAGGGAGGGAGTTCATGAACGCGCCGAGATCCGTGGTCGTCTTGTGGGTGCTCGCTGCGGTGAACAGCAACGGCGCGGTCTCGCCCGCGGCGCGTGCCACAGCAAGGAGGACTCCGGTCACCATGCCCGGCAAAGCGGTCGGCAATACGACTTTGGCGATTACGCGCCAGCGTGGGGATCCGAGTGCGAGCGCCGATTCCCGCAGACCCGCCGGGACGAGCATGAGGATCACCTCGGCCGAGCGGATGACAACCGGGAGCATCAGCAGCGAGAGCGCGATCGAGCCCTTGTAGCCGGCGTAGGTGCTGTGTGTGCCGACGACCAGGACGATGTAAACGAACAGGCCGAAGACGATCGAGGGCACGCCCGTGAGAACGTCGACGAAGAAGCGTACGGTCTGGGCGAAGCGGCTGTTGCGCCCGTACTCGACCAGCCACAGCGCGACGCCGATGCCGAGTGGGATCGCGATCGCGGATGCCAGCGCGACCATCTCGATCGTGCCGAAGATGGCGCTCTTGATGCCGCCGATGGTCGAGTTCTTGAAGAAGGTGTTGCCCGTCGGATCGGTGGTGAAGAAGCTCGGGCTCCACGAGCCGAGGCCCTTTTTCAGCAGGTAGTAGACGATCAGGACGAGCGGGACCAGCGCCAGCAGGGTTGCCGCGAGGATCGCGGAGCGCGCGACGCGATCCCGCCGGCGCCGCGCCGGGCTGACGGCGAGCCGTCCGAGCAGCGCGGGAGATCCCGCTTGCGCGCTCACGCGCCGCTCGCCGTGTCTGCGATCAGCAGGGAGGCGCCGCCCGAGCTGTGCGTCTCGGCTCGTGGCGGGGCGCTGGCGCGGCCGGCGCGGACGACGAAGAAGCGCGCGAGCCCGTTGACGAGCAGCGTCAGCACGAAAAGCACCAGGCCGGCGGCGAACAGCGCGGAGCGGTGCAGCCCCTGGGCCTCACCGAACTCGTTGGCGATCACGGCCGCGAGGCTGTAGCTCTGGCCGAACAGGTGACTGACGATCTGTGGCGAGTCGCCGATCAGGATCGTCACGGCGATCGTCTCGCCAATCGCCCGTCCGAGGCCCAGCATCGCGCCGCCCACGATTCCCGAACGGCAGTATGGGAGCACCGCGATGCGGATCATCTCCCAACGTGTCGCTCCCAGTCCGAGCGCTGCCTCCTTGTGGTCGGCGGGGACGGTGGTCATCACCTCTCGGCTGATCGCGCTCACGATCGGAAGGATCATGATCGCGAGTACCAGCCCGGCGACGAAGCAGTTGGGGATCGTGACGAGACCGCCGCCGATGAACGGGATGAACGATAGGCGGTCGGCGACCCACTGCTCGGCGCCCTGCAGCTTCGGAGCCAGGAAGAAGATGCCCCATAGGCCGTACACCACAGAGGGAACGGCGGCGAGCAGCTCGACGAGCACCGTCAGAGGCGTACGCATGCGCTTCGGGCACAGCTCGGTTGTGTACAGCGCGGCCGCCACGGCGACCGGTACGCCGATGAGCAGCGCCAGCGACGAGGTGATCAGGGTGCCGACGACGAGCGGCAGCGCCCCGAAGTCGCCCGCGCTGGGGTTCCAGTTGTTGTCGAACGCGAAGCCGATGATGCCGGCGTGCGCGAACGCCGGATCCGCCTGACCGACCAGGCGGATGAAGAAGTAGACGATCAGCGCGAGGATCAGGGCGGCGAGCAGTGTCAGCCCGTACTTGAGTGCCCGATCGGGGAGTCGCGCCAAGGGCGACCGCGCGAGTCGCGCGCGGTCGCCCCCTGGTACGGATGCTGCCTCCATCGGACGTTGTCTACAGGTTCCGTGGAGTTGGCGTCATCTGCTCAACCGCCGATCGGCGAGCCGTTGCACTCGAGCGTCTTCACGGCGGCCTCCGACTTGGCCAGGATCGGCGCCGGAAGCTTGGCGTAATCGGCTTCCTTGAGGATTTCCTGGCCCGCGCCGAGCCCGTATTCGACGAACTTGACGACGCCCTTGGCGGCTTCTTCGCCACCGGGGCTCCCGGCCTTGCAGAGGTCCTTGTTCAAGACGATGAACGTCTGCGAGGTGATCGGGTAAGCGGTCGGCGTTGGCGAGTTCACCACTTTGATCCCGAGGTTCGCCGGGATCGTGACGCCTTCGCCGGCCGCGCTGGTCGAGGCCAGCGTCGGTAGCACGTAGCTGCCGGCTTTGTTCTGGATCGCGGCGTACGTGAAGTTGTTCTGCAGCGCATACGCCTGCTCCACGTATCCGACCGCACCGACGGTCTGCTTGACAGCGCCTGCCACGCCGGAGTTGCCCTTGGCGCCGGTGCCCGTCGGCCACGGCACTTCCTTGCCTTCCCCGACCTTGCTCTTGAATTCGGGGTCGACCGCCGAGAGGAAGCTAGTGAATCCGGAGGTTGTGCCTGATGAGTCCGAGCGGTGGATCACCGTGATCGCGGTGCTCGGGAGGTTTACCCCTGGGTTCAAAGCCTTGATCTCAGGGTCGTTCCAGGTCTTGAGCTTGCCGATGAAGATGTCGCCGAGCGTCTTACCGTTCAGCTTCAGGCCACTCTTGACCCCGGGCAGGTTGTAGGAGACCGTGATCGCGCCTAGGAACATCGGGATCTGTACCGCCGGGCTGCCGTTCTTGGCGATCGTTTCTTCGTCTTCGGGCTTCAGCGGCGGGTCGCTGGCCCCGAAGTCCACGACTTTGTTCTCGATCGCCGTGATGCCGGCTCCCGATCCGACCGCC
>DATBZG010000076.1:0-35483 GCA_036513335.1 Solirubrobacteraceae bacterium
CGACCTCCTCGACGCAGATCAGGTTCTTGGTTTCGGGCGGCACCTTGAGGCCGAGCGCAGGGTTCGGCGCGTTCAGCTCGCCGCTGGTGACCGTGTAGAGCAGCTGGTGCGGGAATCCTGGTGCGGGCGGGAGCAACCGGACGTAGTTCGTGCGAATCCCGTGGACTTCCGGGAACCCCAAGGCGCGGAGCGTTGCGGGGTCAACGGAGGCACCGGGCGGCGGGTCGCGCAGGATGCCCAGCAGCGCCAGCTGTTCGGCCGGCGGGGCACCGGCGCTGGTGCTCACGGGCTGTCCGGTGAAGTCACGCACGATCGGACCCACCGCGATCGCGATCGCCGGGATGAGAACAGCGGCAAGGGCGACTAGAACGGCCATCGTTCGGAGCCTCCCTCGCAACGACAGGCTCCCTAGTAGCGGAGGTCGCCATGACTGCCGCTGAGCGATCGGTGCACCACACACGCGAACGAGGTCGGTTTCAAGGCGGTCGATGAAGGTCGACATGGTGTTAGCTCCCCATTGCGGCTCGGAGGGTGGCGAGCGCGCGACTGACGCGCTTTCGGATAACGGCCTCGCTGGTATTCGCACGACCGGCTATGACCGCGTAGTCGAGCTCGTCGATGACCCGCGCGGTAAGGGCATCCGCCTGCTCGACAGGCAACAACTCATAAACACGCCTGAGCAGCTCTTGGTCTCGACCGGCCTGCACGATCAACTCAATGTCACCGTCGTCCAGGGCGACCGGGGCGAGCTGGAATCTCCGGCGTGCCGCCTCGGCAACGATTCCGTGGCGGTGGCGATCGATCAGCAGGTTTCTCGCCGTGACCAGCAGCCAGCCTTGGGGGCTCGCGGGCAGTTCTCGCCGCGGATCGCGTACGACCGCAAGCAGTGCGGCGAACGTCTCGGCGAGCAAATCCGCCGCGACCTCCGGCTCGTCGACCCGACGAGCCAGAAACGCAAGAACCACGCCATGGTGCAGGCGAAAGAACGTTCCGAAGCACTCCGCCTCACCGCGCCGGGCAGCACGCAGCAGCTCGTGGTCATCGTGGGTCGTGGACTCCATATAACCATTACACGAACGACGAGGATCGTTTGTGACACGGCCGCTCGACGGTACCGGGCACCCGCAGGCATGGCGGCGACCTCGCGGGCCGGGATCGAGCGGCCGGCTGTGTCTACGGCTCGTTCTTTTCGACGGCGCCGGGGTGTTCCCTGAGCTTGAGCAGCGATTCACTCTGCGCACCCGCGGGGAGTTCTTCGTAGGTTGTGTAGCGGGTCGTTTCCGTGTCGAGCTCGAGTGCCCCGTCGACTGTTTCTCCGGCGTGGATCAGCGACTCGCTGGCGAGCTCGACCGGTATGAATGTGCTCGCGTCGACGTACATCGTCGGGTCGGGCAGCTGTTTGCCTTCGAACACCGGCTGTGCGTAGTTGGCGGGGTGCACGGTGAGCTCCCAGACGGCGCGACCTTCGAGGGTCGTCTTTCCCGCAAGTGTCAGCTGGCCTTTGTTGAACAGTTCTCGCAAGGTGACGTCGGGGGTAGCTTCGTGCGTGAGGGCTCCTTTTACCAAGGGTCCGTTGCTGGTTTCATGCAGGATCACGTCCGGTTCTTCCTCGCTCCAGCGTCGGTTTTCGAGGGGACTGGCGGTGAAGGCATGTTCGAAGGTCTTGCCGTCCGGTGATGTGACGATGGAACGCAGTCGTCGCGGGTTCTGCGCGGTCCAGGTCTCCACCCGTGTGGTTCGGGTCTGTCCGGCGACCATCTGTTCGGTGACCTGCACCATGTGCAGTACACCCGAGCCCGGCGTCAGGGCACGGGTCACGTCGGCGAGCACGTTGGGCGTACCGCCGCCTGACGGCCCGAGGGTTACGAGCGCGACGGCGGCGCCCGCGATGATCGCGGCGAACCCGGCAGCGAGGCGAATCCGAGGGTGGCCGGCTGTTGACGTTCGCGCTACTGGCGCCGCGGCGTCGAATGCACGTGCGGACTGGTCGAGCCGGAGCAGGAGCTGCTCCACCGGCGCGGCCTGCGGGGTCGACTCGACGGGATTCATGCGCTTGAGGGCGTCCGTGACGTCCGATTTCATGGGGTTTCCAATCTTGCTTGTTGACTTGTCGCTGACTGGCTGTTTTCGAGCGCTCGTCCCAGGCGTCGCTTTGCGCGGTGCAGGCGCACGGTGAATGTGGCCTCCCTCACGCCGAGAGCACGGGCTGCTTCACGGTGGCTCAGGCCCTCCCAGGCAGTCAGTAGGAGGGCTTCGCGGTCGGTGTCGCTGAGGCTTCGCAATGCTTCCCCCATCGGGGGGTTGGCGAGCATGGGCAACTCCGGGGGCTCGACGTTCGCCACGGCGGGCTCGAGACGGTCGAGGGCCGCGTGTTGGCGGGCCGCGCGCCGTCGCTCGTTGGCGAGGACACGCGTGGCGACGCCGAACAGCCACGGGCGGGGTTCGGCCGGGATCTCGTCCAGCCTGCGCCACGCGACCAGGAACACCTCAGCGACGATGTCATCCGCTCTCGCACGGTCGATGCGTCGCAACGCGTACCCCTTGATCGCGCTCGCGTGCTGTTCGTAGAGCGCTTCAAAGAGCTGTTGGGCGTTCATGGGGGCTATATGTCCGCAGCGCGCCGATTCCTTACATCGGCGTGAGAAAACAGGGCTGCTCGGCCCGCTCGCGCTGGAGATCACCCACCGGGTCGGCGCGGGAGTCGCGAAAGCGCCAACCCCCTGCAAATCAAGTCATTTCGCGGACGCGCCCGGAGAGATTCGAACTCCCGACCTTCGGTTCCGTAGACCGACGCTCTATCCAGCTGAGCTACGGGCGCAGAGCGACGTAGTCTACCGAGGCTCCTGAGCCTCGCCCCAGAGGGTGGCAACGATCGAGCGCGCGCCGCCGCGATTGCGGTGCTCGCACAGGTAGATGCCCTGCCAAGTTCCAAGCGCCAGCCCCCCGCCGTTGACGGGTAGCGTCAGCGACGGACCGAGCAGCGACGCCTTGATGTGTGCGGGCATGTCATCGCTGCCCTCCAGCGTGTGCGTCCACAGCTGGCTGCGCCGCACGGCGTCGTTGAACCACGACTCGAAGTCGCGGCGCACTTCCGGGCTGGCGTTCTCGTTGAGCGTCAGCGAGGCGGAGGTGTGGCGGATGAGCAGGTGCAGCAGACCCACGGCCATGGCCCTTATCTCGGGCAGCGCAGAGAGCACCTCGCCGGTGATGAGATGAAAGCCGCGCGCACGCGGCTCGAGCGTCAGCTCACGCTGGACCCACATCGTGCGAGCGTACCTCTCGCGCGGTTGACCTCGCGACTCAGGCGCGCGAAGATCGGCGGCGATGGCCGATCAGAGCGATGTCCGGCGGATCGCGTTGGCGCTGGCGCAGACCAGCGAGGCGCAGGACCACTTCGGCTTCTCCGTGGCCAACAAAGGCAAGCAGAAGCAGTTCGTGTGGGCATGGGCCGAGCGCGTGGATCCCAACAAGCCGCGCGTGCCGCGCGAGGACGTGGTGGCCGTTCGCGTGAGCGACCTCGAGGAGAAGGACGCGTTGCTGGCGTCAGATGAGAGCAAGTTTTTCACCGAGCCCCACTACGACGGCTTCCGCGCGGTGCTCGTGCGGCTTGCGCAGATCGAGGAGGGGGAGCTGGAAGAGCTGATCGTCGATGCCTGGCGCTGCCAGGCGCCACGCGAGCTGGGTGACGCGTTCCAGTGGGAGGGCCCCTGACCTCGGGGCGCACCGCGCGCTTGTGGGAAGATGGGCCGAATGCGAGACCCGCTCAGAGCTGTGCCTGGTCTCGCGGCTGTCCTCGTGGCGCTTGTGTGCGCCGGATGCGGGAGCAGCAGCACGAGCGGCACGAACGCTCCCACCAGCGGATCGGCGTCGAGGAGCTCCACGGCCACGAAGGCGCAGTTCGCTGCGAGCGCGGAAGCCGTCTGCCGCACTTTGAGCGCGCAGGAGAGGCCGCTGAAGACCCGTCAGGAATCGCTCAAGGGCCTCTCGCCGGACCTGGCTGACACGGCGTTCGTGGCGATCGTGGAAAAAGTGATCGCCTACTCGCGCGCGGCGGGCGGCAAGCTGGCCACGATCCCGCGGCCGGCAGCAGATGCCCAGGCGATCGAAAAGCTGCTGTCCAGCTTCTCTGAGGAGACCGCTGAGGCCAAGGCGATCGGCCAGGCCGCCAGAAAACAGGAAAGCGGCGCCGGCGAAGACGCGCAGGACGCACTGCGCAAGACGATCGACGCCAATCTGCCCCAGGCTGAGGCGTATGGGATGAAGGACTGCATCGCCGCGGAATGACGCGAGCTAAGGGCGCGCGCAGATGACGTTGATCCACGGCTCTGTTCGACCCTGCACGTGCTTGACGCTGAGCGGGCGCCAACCGGCGGCGAGAACATGCTCGAGCAGCGAAGGCTCACGCCAGTAGTTGAAGAAGCGCGGCCTGCCAACCTTGGCCGTGCTCCACGCCTCGCCGTCGCCCTCCTTCACAGTGAAAGCGAGCAGGCCCCCAGGACGAACGGCGAGGAGTGCCTTGGCCAGCACGAGGTCGAGCTGCGCGTCGGTCAGGTGGACGAGCACAGCGTTGGCGAACACCACGTCATACGGGCCGCCGAAGTCCGCGCTGGTGATCTCCAGCACCTCCGCCTGTAGGCCGCCGGCGCGCAGCCGTGCGACGAAGCCGAGTGCGCCATCGGTGCGTCTGACGTTCACGCCACCCGACTCGAAGAACAAGGCGTCGTGGCCGGGGCCGGTGCCCAGCTCGAGCATGTGCGTGCCGTGCGGCAGCAGCTCGAGCACCCGCCGCAGGAAGTCCTCGTGCCCGGGCGTGCGCACCGAGTCGCGGATGTAGGCGTCGATGCCCTGCTCGTATGTGCTCAGCGTGCCCGCCACGTTCGCCGGCGCGAGCGCCGCGAGGAAGTCCGACAGCGCCGCGCGCCACTGCTCCGGGCGGTCGAGGTGCACGTCGTGCTTGGCGTCCGGAATATCCACGAAGCGTGCACCTGGCAGCCGCGCGGCCATCGCCTGCAGGTAGTCGGTGGGGAAGAAGCCGTTGCCCGCTCTCACCAACAGCGTGGGGCAGCGCACGCGCTGCCACTCCTCCCAGTAGCTGACGCTGGTCCCCTCGCTCAGAGTCCGGAGCATCACATCCGCGTCGAATCGCGGCCACCAGCCGTCCTCGCGCTGCTCCAGGCCGCCGCCCCACGAGCGGGCGTACAGCGACGGCCCGCCGAAGAACTCCACCGCGTCTTCACGCGAGGCGAACGGCAGCGGCCAGCGATCGAGCCAGCGACGGATGCCTGCCACACCCTCCCCGTCGGGGTCCGCGTCGGGACACGCCTCCGCGACGACCAGCCCGCGCACGAGCTCGGGGTGGCGGGCAGCTGTCACGAACGCGAGGCTCCCTCCGAGCGACTGCCCGACGAGCACTACCGGTCCGAGCCCCAGATGCTCGATGACGTACGCCACGTCAGCGACGTGCGCGTCGCGTGAGACGTCGGCGGGTATGCGCGTGCTATGGCCATGTCCCCGCTCGTCCAACCCCAGGACCCTGTGGTTGCGCACAAGCCATGCGGCCGTGTCGCTCCACTCGCCTGCATAGCCAGCAAGCCCGTGAAGCAGCAGCACCGGTGATCCACTGCCGCCGAAGTCCAGCACCGACAGCTCCACACCCTCGCGCTGGAAGTGCATCCGCCCGGGCGTCTGCGCGGTTGGCTCACTCGCCTGCACGTGCGCAGTATGCGGCCTGCAAAGACTCCCATGCGCGGCACCGCAATACATTGCTTGACAGATATATAGCTGGATGGCTATATTGTGTAAATGGCCGTCTTCGAGGTGCTGGCGGAGCCCAACCGCAGACGGATCCTGGATTTCCTCGCCGACGGCGAACGGCCCGTGGGCGAGCTCGTTGGCGAGCTGGAGCTCAGCCAACCCGCCGTCTCCAAGCACTTGCGCGTGCTGCGCGAGGCGGGCCTGGTGAGCGTGCGCACGGATGCGCAGCGGCGCCTATACCGCGTGCGGCCGGAGCCGCTGCGCGCGATGGACGCGTGGCTAGAGCCTTATCGCCGCATCTGGAGCAAGAACTTGGATGAGTTGGAGCGACACCTGGACGAGATTCCGAAGGAGGGCAGATGACCAGCGACAGACAGACGAGTTACGGGAAGCTCGAGACAAGCGACGGCGGCGAGCCTCGACTGCGCTTCGAACGCACGCTGGCCCACCCGCAGGAGGAGGTGTGGCGCGCGATCACCGAGCCCGAGCACCTCGCGCACTGGTTCCCCACCACGATCGACGGCCCGCGCGCGGCCGGCGCGCGCCTAGAGTTCGTGTTCCCCAAAGGCCAGGCGCCGCCGTTCGACGGCGAGATGCTCGTGTTCGACCCTCCAAGCGTAATGGAACTGCGCTGGGGCCCCGACACGCTGCGCCTGGAGCTGCACCCCAGCGCCGGCGGCACGCTGCTTGTCCTGCTGGACACCCTGGAGGAGCTCGGCAAGGCCGCGCGCGACGGAGCCGGATGGCACACCTGCCTGGACGGGCTCGCCGCACTCCTCGACCATAAAAATCTTGAAGACGCGAGGGCCACATGGAGCGAGGTACACGCCGTCTATGCGGCAGATTTCGGGCCCGACGCAACCACCATCGGGGCGCCTGAGGGCATGCTCTAGATTCGGCGCATGCTGCTCTACAACTCCCAAGTCTCCGGCAACTGTTACAAGGTCCGGCTGATCGCCGCCCACCTGGGGCTCCACTACGAGCGCCGCGAGGTCGACGTGATCGACCGCTCCAACCGCCGCGAGCTGCTCGGCGATCTCAACCCCGCGTTGCGCGTGCCCACGCTGGTGCTGGACGACGGTCGGTCGCTGGCCGAGTCCAACGCGATCCTCTGGTACCTCGCGCGGGGCAGCAGCTATCTGCCCGACGACGAGTTCGAGCGCGCCAAGGTGATGCAGTGGCTGTTCTTCGAGCAGTACAGCCACGAGCCATACATCGCCGTCGTGCGGTTCTGGGTGGCCGTCGCCAAGGCACCGCCATCGCAGGAGGAGCTGGATGCGAAGCGCGCCGGCGGCTACACCGCGCTGCAGGCCATGGAGCGTCACCTCGCCGAGCGCGAGTTCTTGGTCGCCGAGCGCTACACGATCGCCGACATCGCGCTATACGCGTACACGCATGTCGCCCAGGAGGGCGGCTTTGACCTCTCGGGACTCCCTGCTGTGCGGGCGTGGCTGAAGCGCGTGGCCGAGCAGCCGGGACACGTGCCGATCACTGCCTGAGGTCGCGCTCGCCGTCGAGGTGAACGGCTCAGCAGGTGC
Source organism: Solirubrobacteraceae bacterium (assembly GCA_036513335.1). Classification (GTDB taxonomy): domain Bacteria; phylum Actinomycetota; class Thermoleophilia; order Solirubrobacterales; family Solirubrobacteraceae; genus Palsa-744. The sequence continues at coordinate 7,293 of DATBZG010000076.1, forward strand.
TCACGGATACGTGACCGTGATCTTCGCAGCGCCCACCAGGCTTCCCGTGTCTTCACCGTCGACAAGCTCGCCGATGTAGCACGTCCGCTCTGTGGGCATCTTGCCCGATTCCCCTTCCGGACACAGCCCCACCTGGAACGTGGTACGGAAGCGGCCCTTGCGATCGGTCGTGACGGTCTCTTCGCCTGCGATGCACGGGTCGCTTGGGTCGAGCCAGAACGTGCGCCCACACTCCCCCAGCTGGATAACCGTGTTTGCCGGGAATCCAGAGCCCTTCAGCGTCGCCGTCGTTCTCACCATCAGGGAATGCGGTCGCGCGGCGACCCTCGGCTGCTTGGCCTGCGCCTGTGCCGACACGGCCGTCGCGGCTGCCACAACAGCGCAGGACACCAAAGCTGCGCGGACGATGCGATTCCTCGAGTCGAACATTCCCGGTTCCCCTTTCGTCGACGACATTGTGACCGACTCCATCCAGTCGACACAGCGGCTTCATTGTGGCACTCGTTGTGCGGCTCGCGAGGAGTTCAGACGAACAGTCGTCTCCGGCGGATACGAGCTCCCGTCCGCGCGCCGGCGAATGGCCGTGCCTGAGCCGTGCATGGTGATCACCCAACCGCTTCGCTCCACCTCGCTGCCACCTTTGACATAGGTGGGAAGACCGACCTGTCCCTGCTGCCAGCCGGGCCGCGTCGCGACCCGCATCGGGTTTTCCAGCGAGAACTCGCCCTCGTGCACCGAATGGCTGAGCTCGACACCCACCGCACCGGTGCCGTTGTTGGCATCCACCTGCCCCTGCAGTCTCGCGCGGACGGTGTCCCTGGCCACGTGAAACGCGCGGCTCAGCTCCTCCAGCTCCTGGTTTTCGAAGGTGCTACGCACTCGCTGCAGACGCACCGATCGCGATGCAGAGACGAAGATCACCGCCGTGGTGGCAAGCAGCCCGACCGGTTCATAGCCTGCGTGCAGCAGACGCCAGTAGTCCTGGACGCCCAGATCGCTCAGCAGCGGCCAACGCCCGCTCGGCGTCGCCTGCCAGCGGATCGCCGTGCCGGAGACGACGTAGTCGATCGTGCGCTCGCCCCAGTCGTGCTCGCCACGGCGAAGACGCACGCCCACAACCGCATCCGCCTTCACCTGCGCCGCCTCCTCGCTCAGACGGTCCAGTGCGTGCCGCCGGGCCTGGTCCCATGCGCGCGTGATCGTGTCCAGTTCGTACACCACCGTCTGCTCCCACAGGTAGGAGCGCTTCTGCGTGAACGATGGCTCCAGGTAGGCCGAGTCGAGCATCCCCCGCGCGGGATTCAGTCTTGCGTCGAGCGCCGGCAGGTACTGCCAGCCGACCTGGTACACGCTCGCACCCATCACCTGCGCCAGCGGGCGTTGGCCAAGGCCCTCGAGCAACCCCAGTTCCGCCGGCGATATCTCCCCCAGGAACATCGAGCCCTCGCGGGCGAGACCCTGCAGCCGCCGCTCGGTCGCAAGGGGAATACCGCCGCTCTCGATACGCCGGAGCGACTCGGTGTCCTGCGAGCCCGGCGCAGCGCCTTCCTCGTCGGAGGCGTCGGTCGAGAAAAAGCCCGCCATGGGAGAGAAGCCTGCCATAGAATTGCCGCCGTGCTCCTCTCACTACGTTGGCGTCGGCGCAGGAGATTGGCGGGCGAGGTCAGACGCCTGATGCAAGACGCGCGGTACGTTCAAGAAGCACGCGATGTCGCTGATCTGATGCAGACGATGCGAGCACTCGATCGGCCTTGAGTAAGACCGAGCGGGCCTCAGCTGTCGAAGCCCAAGCCCAGCCGGTCGAGCGTGCGCAGCCACAGCCCGCGGCGGCCTTCGTGGAGGTCCGCCGCAGCAAGGCGGTTGCGCGTGAGCTCGATTACCGCCGAGCGCAGCGGCTCAGGCGGAAACGGCACGGGGCGACTGCGCACGAAGCGAAGGTCGCTGGCCTGCGTGTGCCGCCCGTCCAGCAGGTCCAATGCGACCTGCGCCCCAAAGCGCGAAGCGCCTACGCCGAGACCCGTGTAGCCCGTGGCGTAGGAGGCCCGGCCGCCGAGAGCGAGCCCGAAGAACACCGAGAAGCGACTGCACGTGTCGATCGCACCGCCCCAGCGGTGGGTGAAGCGCACGCCCTCCAGTTGAGGAAAAGTGGTGAAGAAGTGCTGAGAGAGCGTGGCGAACGTCTCGCGGTGATCGTCCAGGCGAGCTGCCACCGGACCGCCGCGGCGGTACACAGCGTCATAGCCGCCGAACAGGATCCTGTGATCGCGGGTCTGGCGGTAGTAGTGAAAGCGGTTCGCGCAGTCGCCCAGTCCCTGTCTGTGCTGCCAACCGATCGCCTGACGGCGCTCCTGCGACAGCGGCTCGGTCATCAGCGCGTAGTCGTACACCGGCGCCACGTAATGGCGGATCGCTGGGAGCAGTGGCGGGTAGGCGCTCGTCGCAAGCAGCACCCGGCGCGCGCGTACCCGTCCGGCGGCGGTGGTGGCAAGAACGCCAGGACCGTCCTCCTTGAGGCCGTCGACAGGGCTGTGCTCGTAGATGCCCACACCCGCGCGGCTCGCTGCCTGGCGCAGACCGTCGACGAGCTTGCCCGGGTGCACGAGCGCAGCGCCCGTTCGTTCCCACAGTCCACCCAGGTACGTCGGCGAGTCGACCTCCGCCCGCACGGCGGCCTGGTCGAGCAGCTCTGCGGACTTGCCAAAGCGGCTCAGCAGCTCGGCCTCCTCCTCGAGCTCCGCCAGCTCGTGCGGCTCGAGCGCGAGCGACAGGAAGCCCGTCTGCTCCAGATCCGCGTCGATGCCGTAGCGCTCCACGTCCTCACACAGCCCGGTGAAGTTCTCTAGGCCCAGGCGCTCGAGCTGCGGCATCTCATCCGCAAAGCGAGCGAGGCCGTTGCTCAGCCCGTGCGTCAGCGACGCGTCCAGGAAGCCGCCGTTGCGCCCGCTCGCCCCCTCCCCACACCTATCGGACTCCAGCAGCACCACCTCGCGCTCCGGTCGATCGCGCTTGGCGTGAAGCGCCGCCCAAAGGCCCGTGTAGCCGCCACCGACGATGCACAGGTCGGTATCGATTGTCTCTTCCAGGCGCGGGGGTGGGTGGCGCCGCGGCAGATCGTCGAGCCAGAACGAGCGCACGGCGGCGTCCGCAAACGCGTCGATCTGCGCAGAGGTGGGCGCGGAGCGGGGCCACGGGAACGTGGCGCTGGCCGGTCGGCGCACGAACGTCAGAGGTGCGTCCTCGGTGGTACGTGCTCGGCCGGGAGCTCACCGTCCATGTCGATGTGCACGATGTCGTCGTTGTCGGTCAGCGACAGCCCCGAGCGCATGCTCTCGCCGGAGAAGTATTCCCGCTGGGTGCGTTCGCTGTAGAGCATCCACACCAGGCCCACGATCGTAGTGATCCCCACCACCACCAGCGTGCCTCCGATCGTCACGCCGAAGACTTTTATGTCGAAATAGCTTTCTTCCGGGTCCCAGTACACCTTGAAGCTGTACGCCAGCACGGCAAACAGGCAGAACGCGCCAAGCGCGGGAACCCACACGTAGCTGACCGCCGTGCGGAACCCGTGCGAGATCAGAGATCGGTAGTGCCACGTGCACGCAGCCGCCGTGATCCCCAGATACAGCGTCGCGAAGAACGTCGTCGCGGTCACCGCATCTGAGATCACCGCCCCATGCGAGACGAAGTTCAACGACACGTAGTAGATGACCGACACAACCCCAAAAGAGATCGTCGAGAAAGTCGGGGTGAGGTAGCGGGGATGCACGCGACCGAAGATCGCCGGCAGCGCCTTGTGGAAGGCCATTGACAGCGTGGTGCGCGCGTTGGGGAGGATCGTCGTCTGCGTCGTCGCCGCCGCGGAGGTGAGCACCATGAAGATCAGCAGGTGGCTGAGGATCGAGCCGAGCACGCTGCCCCCGAAGATCGCGCCGCCGAGGATCGAGATGACATCGTTCTGGTGAGCGGGGTTGCCCAGGCCGATCCCGTGCGCGCCGATTCCCGCGAACCCCTGCACGGCGATAACCACCAGCAGGTAGGTGCCCAGCAGCAGGAATGTGGAGATCACACCGGCTGTCCCCGGGATCCGCCCCGGCTCCTCCGTCTCCTCGTTGATCGACGTCGTCGTGTCCCAGCCCCAGTAGATGAACACCATCAGCAGCAGCCCCTCCATGAAGGTGCTGAACGACGCCAGCTTGGTCGGATCGAACCAGCTCCAGGAGGGCGTCAGGTGGCCGGCCGGGGCGCTGCCGTTGCCAAGCTTCACGATCGCCACCACGCTCATCACGATCAGCATCACCACCTCCACGACCACCAGGATCAGCTGCAGCCGCGCTGAGATTTCGATGCCCCGGTAGCAGAGGTAGGTGAGCCCGACGATCCAGCCGATCCCCAGCAGCAGCACCCACGCGCTCGTGGCGTCGTTGCCGATGCTGTCCGCGCCCACCAGCAGGAACACGTACTGCGCTGCCACCTGCGCGTAGCTGGCCATCGCCAGGAAGTCAGCCGCGATCGTCCCCCACCCCCCGGCGAACCATCCCGTCCTCGGCCCGAGCGCACGCGCCGCCCAGGTGAAGCTCGTGCCGCAGTCCGGATCGGCCGTGTTCATGTGTTTCGTCGCCCACGCGCTGAAGAACATCGGGATGAACGCCACGATCACCAGCAACGGCGTCTGCAGGCCGATCACAGCCACTACGAAGCCAAGCGTCGCCGCGAGGCTGTAGGCGGGAGCCGTGGACGCGAGCCCCACGGCGGTGCTCGTGACCATCCCCAGCGCGTCTGTCTTCAAGCCCTTGTGGACGAACTCGAACTGCGCCGGTCCAGCACTCCCGCCTGGCTCAGGGACGTCGCTCATTCGGCGGCACGCTATCTCGGGCCGAGAACGCCGGGTAGACGGCAACATGTCATGCGCAGGGCGCGTTAGCGCGACACAATGCCGCCCGCCTGCGGAGCGATCTACGGCCGCCCCGCCCACTCCAGCGCGCGCGCCTGCAGCTCCTCGAGATAGCACTCCTTGCCGGCGATGTACTGCAGCCGATCGTTGGGGAAGCGCTCCAGCAGGTCTCGCTTTAGCGTCTCGTAGGACCTAGCCGCGGCACCGTGGGCTCTGAGGAAATCGCGCACGGCGATGTGGCGCAGCTCGTGCTCGCTGCCTGCCTCGCACACGTGCAGGTGATGCGATCGCGGTCGCTCCAGCGGCTTGGCGAAGAGGTGAAGGTCAGCGGAGCCCGGGTCAGCGATGAACGTGTAGCCGAGTCCCTGCAGCGGCTCTACGAACAGGTCCCGCCGCGCGATGTCGGCGACCGAGAGCTGGAGGTCGAGGATCGGCTTCCCGGCCAAACCCGGCACCGCCGTCGAGCCCACGTGCTCGAGACGCACGGCCGCGGCGCCGAGCGTCTCAGCGAGGCGACTCAGCTCCTGCTGTGCCTGGCGCGCCCACTCGGAGTCGTGGTCCACGATGCGCACTGCAGGATCGAAGCGGTCCTCGAGCGACGGGTGGCGCTCGAGCTCGACGTGGCCCGAGCCATCGACCACAAGGTCTGCCGTTGCGTCCGGCCGCTCCGCCAGCACGTAGCGATCCTCGGCCGGCATCCATTGGTCGACCCATACAGCGCGCATGCGCTCGCCGTCTCGCTCGACGCCGCGGCACAAGCGCACGTCATAGGGGCAGTCGACCCAGATCGAGTAGTCGAGGAAGCCGCGCACGCGTTGCGACATCGAGTACACACCCTCCAGCAGGATCACTGGGTCGGAGGGCACGTCACGCCATGTGGTCAGGCGGTCCTCGTCCCAGTCGTAGCGTTGGTAGCGACCGGCGCGTCCGCAGTGGAAGGGGTCGAGTACCTGCTCGACCAGCCGCTCCAGGTCGAGGTCGGCGCCGTGAGACGCCGGTGGCTCAGATCGCTCGACGACCGGGCGGTAGAAGTCGTCCATCTCGATCACCACCGCCTCCGGCCACACTGCCGCCAGCGAGCGCGCAAGCGTGGACTTACCCGCGCCACCGTGGCCGTCGATGGCGATCAGACGAGCGCCTCTACTGATGAGGTCATTCCTCAGCGCAACCACGTCCGTCATCAAACCGTTCCTTGTCGCCTGTAGGGAGCATGCCGGAAACGACGCTGGCCGAGGACGACGCAGATTTTGGCGAGGTGGGGGCCGACGTGCGGACCCAGGTCGCGGCCGAGTGGCCGGCCTGACTCTCGACACTGGCGCGCTAATCGCTTACGAGCGCGGCGATGAGGCGTGTGCGTGAGATCCTCGCAGTGGCATATACGCATGGCCTCGTGCCGACGATCCCAGCGGTCGCGCTCGCAGAGGTGTGGCGGGCGATGCCAGAGACGCGCGCATTGCCCACCTGCTCAAGGCGTGCGCGATCGAGACCTTGGACGAACGACTGGCGCGAGCCGCGGGGCGCCTACGCAGAGCAACCCCTGGCGCGAGCACAATCGACGCGTGCATCGCTGTCGGGGTGAGCCAGCGGGTCGATGCTGTCGCCACGTCCGATCCTGACGACCTGCGAAAGCTACTGGGGCCAGGTTTCACGATCCTTCCCGTTTAGAGTCGCGGGAGAGCGCAAGTCGCTACTTGAGCGGATCGGTGATCGGGCCGGGCAGACGCTTGTACACGGCAAAGAAGTCCCGGTCGTCGGGCACGAGATAACGTTCGGGTGACTGCTGTGACTGTGGCTCGACCAACCGTGGAATCAGTCTGTTCCCGTGCGTGTAGGTGATCAGCGTGTGCCACTCGGCGTTGATGTCGAACTCCATCGCCCGCACCGCCCCGACGTGCTGGAGGATCTTCGCGATGCTGATGACCGTCTGGCCTTCGGCCGCTACGAAGATGAGGTTGCCGCGACGATCGATGCCGACGCCGGTACGCCATACCCGGGTGACACCGCCGAGCGTGAACCCCCATTCCGGACTGTTCGGATCTTCATTCAACTCGGGGTTGAGGCGTCGGTTCCAGACGATTGGAGCGAGGCTCTGGCGCGCCCACGCAACTTCCGGTCCTGGGTTCGGGCCGCCGCTCCACTTGACGATCGCGACCCGTCCGTCGCGATACGTGAGGAGGGTGGCTTTGCCGTCCTTCAGCGGCTCGTTGACGTGGCCGTTGACGGTCGAGCCGTTTTCGCCGTCTTCATAGGTGAAGCCGCCGTTGAAAGTGGCAAGCAGACGCCAGCGCTGGCTGTCCGGCACCATCAGCGGTCCGCGGACGGCCGCGTTCGGCGGCTCGTAGCGGCCCGGGTAGTACCCGATCGCGCTACGCGTGTGGTCGAACCAGGCCACGTAGGCGAGAAGCTCCGGATATTCCGCTTCCGGACGGAACGTCGCCACCAGCACCGGTGGGCCGCCGTCGACAGACGGCCCGGTCGGTTTCCAGATCCCTTCTCCAGCCAGCGGATGGGCGAAGACGGTCTTGATCGACGGCGGCCAGGCGGCGCCGTGCGTGCGGCGCTTCAGGCTCAGCCCGACCGCCGGCAGGCTCTTTGGCGCCCGTCCACCCTTCTTCGGTGCGTTCGCGGTGTAGTAGACGTGCTCGACTTTGTCCACCAGCGAGTCGCCGAACGGCACGTCGGCCCTGATCCACTCGACGCTGCGCGCCCCGAACGGCATGCTCGTTGGCTCGAGCATGTAGCTCGCGTACGAGACGATCGCCCAGCAGAGCAGGCCGAGGATCGGCGACGCGAACAAAAGGAGTCTCCGTCGTCGCCTGCGCCTAGCAGCGGCGTCGCGCCGACGGCCGCGGCTCGCCGCGAGACTGGAAACCGCATCCAGCGAATCGCTCACACCGGAAGGAGCGCTCTCACCGACGCCGTCGGTCGTGTCACCAAACCCACGGTGGCCCGCCGGGTCGTGCTGTGGCGTCGGCACGTCCCAAACGTAATAAGCGGACCACTAGCGCGGGATGAGAATGCCTTCATCAGCAGTCGCTGTTACTCGCAAGCACCGTGCTTGGAGCGGCGAGATATCCCTGCGTTCACGGCCTACAACCTCGACTCCGTGCCATCACCTACGCCATAGACGGCTGCGCCGGGGAGCCCGGGCGGGGCGGCTTGAATCGCTCTCCTCAGGGCGTAATGGTCAATCAGGCGCGGAGTAGGCGCACGCTCTGAATCTCCGTCTTGGCGGGAATGGGGGACGCCTTGGCGATCTTGAGGAGCGCGCCGAGATGTCCGTGAGCGGTTCGCAGGAGCGCCCGACCGGTAGCTTGGAGTTTGATCCTGACGAGCTTCGTCTCGCCGGCAGGGATCGAGAAGCTGGCCGCCCCGATGATCTCGGTCTTGGCCTTCTTTCCCTTCTTGGGCTTGCTCTTTACCGTCAGCGTCACCTTGCCCACGCAGGTCGCGGTCCCGCTGCAACTCAGCTTCACGGTCGCAACGTCGCTTCGAACGCCCAGATTGGATCCGTCGAGCTTGACCGTGGCCGTTGCCGGTGTTGGCGGTGCCGGTGCCGGTTGCGGAGGCGGGGTCGAAGCAGCGGCTGGCGGGGTGGCGGCCGGGACCGGCGTGGAGCCGCCGGTGCAGTTGGATGCAAGGCCGGTGCCCGTCGCCGTGATCTTCCCGATCCGGCCTTCGTAGTACTCGGCGAACCACATGCTTTCATTGGGGCCCGCCGTGATCCCTTCGATGTCGCCGGCGATCCCCGTCGTGCAGGTCGTGACGACGCCCGCCGTCGTGATTCGTCCGATGTCGCCGTTGTCCATTGCGAACCAGAGGTTGCCGTCAGGCCCAGCTGCTATCGCCCTCGGCTCACCGTCATAGGACGGCAACGGAAACTCGGTGATCGTTCCCGTCGGGGTGATCCGTCCAATCTTCGTGCTGTCTTGCTCGGCGAACCACAGGTTGCCGTCGGGGCCCGTCACGATCGACACCGGCTGGCTTTCTGGCGTCGGGATCGGGAACTCGGTGATCGTGCCGCTGGGCGTGATCCGCCCGATCTTGTTGCCAACGTCCTCGGTGAACCAGACGTTGCCGTCGGGGCCCGCCGTGATCCCGAACAGGCCCTGCTGACCTTTGTCAGGGAGCGGGAGTTCGAACTCTTCGACTTTGCCATTTTCCGGGTTGATCTCTCCGATCCGGTTGGTCCGGTTCGATCCGGCCACGGCGAACTCGGTGAACCACAGGTTGCCGTTGGGTCCCAGCGTGATTTCCCAAGGCTGACTCCCTTCGGAGATACCTGTGTAGCCCACGTAGGAGCCGTTTGGCTGCATCCGTCCGACCTTGCTGACACATCCATCGACCCCGCATTCGGGGTTGTTGACCTCGGCGAACCACAGGTCGCCTTCCGGGCCCCGTGCGATCCCCTGCGGCTCGCTGTCCGCCTGGACTGGGAACTCCGTCACTTCACCCGTCGGCGTCATCCGGGCAACTTTGCTGCCCTTGAGGTTGTTGTTGCGCTCGGTGAACCAGAGATCGCCTTCGGGGCCCACCGTGATCTTGCTGGGAAGGCTTTCCGCGGTGATCCCGGTCGAGAATTCCGTCACTTCGCCCACCAGGGACGCCGACGCGCTCGCCGAGGCCACTAGTGTCGCCGACAAGCAAAGGCCCGTGGCCACAAACAGCACTAGCGCCGAGCGCACGCCCCTCACGAGAACCTCGCTAGGACTGGCTGAACGTCGATGCACATGATGCCCCCCTTGGATGCCGCCTGTAATGTCGTATCGACTCGTGACGCGAAGGCCGAGGCGCCGAACAGACAAATGCGGACCGGAGTATACGGTCGCCTCCTAGCCCGCGCGTGCAGCTGCCGTGAATGCACGTCGGCCCGCAAGAGGTTCCAGATCGTCTGTTCCGCCTCGGTCCAAACGCTGCATGCTCAGCGCTCGATCAGAGAGGCCGGAGATCCTCGGTCTGGCAAGGGCAATCTGCGAGATCGATGATCTCCGGATCTCCGGTGAGGAGCGGGACATCGTGTGCCGCGGCGGTCGTCACCGCGAAACAGTCCCCCAACGCGATCCGCGCGCGAGCCTTCAGGCGCGCCACCTCGATCATCCGGGCTGTCCCCGGGAGATCCGGCGCGAGCGCGGCACGAAGATCTCCCAGCGTCGCGTCAGCGGCCGCCTGGCCCTGGTCACGCGTTACTCGGTAGTAGACCTCCACGAGGTTGACCCAGCTCACCACTGGGCGATCCGCAAGCGACTGCTCGATCCTTGAGAGCGCAGGCTCCTCGCCATCAAGCCAGGCAAGGACTGCCCAGGAATCCAGGCAGACGCTCACCGAGGCTCGCGTGCTCGATCCTCGAGCAGACGAGTCGCCATCCCCGTCTTCGCGAACCGGCCGCCTAGTTGCAGAGGCGATCGCCGCGCGACGAGCACGATCTCCTCGTCGCGCAACTCGAAGTCGACCTCATCGCCCGGATGCAAGCGAACGCGATCCCGCAACGCCTTCGGAATCACCACCTGCCCCTTAGAGCCGATTCGACCAGTCATACCTGGCGAGTATAACAAGCTCCAGGAGTTCCGACATGCAGCTAGTAGATCGGTACGAGAGCGATCAGGAGCCGCAGCGACGACCTTGCAACCTCTCCAGGTAGCGTCTATCCTCATCCAAATGACGCCACATAAAGCATCCCCGAAGCCCGAGGTTGGTATCCGTGAGCTACACGACCAACTGAGCCAATACGTGCACCACGCCGCCCAAGGCGGCGAGGTGGTCGTGACGATGCGCGGCAGACGAGTAGCCCGGCTGTCGCCCGTGAACGAAGGAGACCCGCTCGCCGATCTGCGCGCACGCGGGCTCGTCCGAGAGCCGACCCAGCCCAAGCAGCCCAGTACAGCTCACAAGCAGCTTCGATCGCTTGGGCCGGTATCCGACCTCGTCACCGAGCAGCGCCGCTGATCGCCTACTTCGATACGTCCGCGCTGATCAAGCTCGTCTTCGCCGAGCAGGGATCAGACCTCGCCAAAGAGCTCTGGGACCGAGCTGGCCATGTCGCATCCAGTCAGCTCATCTACCCAGAGTCGCGCGCTGCGGCTGCGTTGGCCTGCCGGATCGGTCGAATCGATACAGACACCCTGCGCAGCGCGGTCCGCGCGATCGACGACTTGTACGCTGAGCTTCGCGTGATTGGCATCGACGGCGCCTTGGCGCGATCCGCTGGCGAACTCGCCGAGCTTCACGGCCTGCGCGGGTACGACGCCGTTCATCTCGCCTCGGCGATCAGCGTCGGAGACCCAGGACTCCTCACAGTCACCTGGGATCACGATCTGGCAGACGCAGCTGTCGCGTGCGGCTATGCGGTCGCTCCCGCCTCGCCCTGACTCCGAGCGTGACGGTGAACTTCGGTCAAAAACGGGGATGGCGGGAAAGTCCTCGAAATCTCCGTGGCCCCTGATCCGAAGGCTCCACGAGGAACGGTTCGGTTCGAAGACTGACTGAGGGAGTGCCTTGGGGAGAGCACCGGCGAGCTCGCGCGCGACGACTCCAATCGCCTCAGTGCTTCATGGCTTCGACCTCGCTGTCTTGGTCACCAGAGCCGGCCGTCTTGCCGGAGCTACGCAGCTCGATCTGAAGCAGCGCGGATGAGGGACCTAACGACCTCGCCCGGCTTCTCTCCCTGACTCCGAGCCATCTTCTGAAGCGCAGCGGCATCATCACCATCGAGCGTGAACTGCACAACCAGACGACGGCTGTGCGAAGCCTCAACGACCTGGACATCCATTGGATCTAGATCCCTGAGCTCCTCATCGAAGTCTCCGGGCAGCGGGTCGGTGTCTGAACGGCTCATGCCTTCTCCAAGATCATACGCTCAGCGGATGTTGACTCCCAGCCCGTGACGAGCAGCCACGTCGTTGGCTCGATCGTTTTCTCGATCACCAGCGTGAGAAATCGGCGGTTGTCGCTGCACCCGATCAGAAGTCTGCGGATGTCGCGCTGGAGGCGCTCTGCGCTGCCTCGGCGGTTTCGGATCACGACGTAGCGATTCCAGATCACCTGCCCGGCTTCGCCGACCGAGATCCCGCGAGCCCCGAGCTTGTCGATGGCCGCTTCGGTGGCGAGCAGCTCGTTGATGAGATCAGGCACGCGTCAAGCATGAACGGCGCTTGGGACACCCCAGGAAATGCGAGTTCGAACAACAGCTACAAACCCGGCGAAAACGGGGCTAACGGGACGACTCTCGAAACATGACCCGACCTGGGAACGCATCAGACAGCTACAGGCGCAGCGCTTTGGCTGAGCAGCATCAACGGGCACCGGTCGGAGGCAGCACCTGGAGTTGGCGGCAGATCTTGCGCGCCAGTCCGTAGTCGATCTCGCGGTGGCGCGGGACGGCTGAGCGCTCGCCCTGCGAGCCGGCCATCGTGCGTGGTTGCCGCCCTCATCGATCTGCCGGCACCCATGAGCGCGTAGATGGCGCTCCAGATCCCGCCGCTTCATGCAGCGATCGTCAGATGCAGCGCTTCACGCTCGCGTCTATCGCCCGCCTCGCTGGGCTCGGGAGAGAGCATGAGCCGCAGGGCGTCGATGACGTTCGCGCGTGCCTCATCTCGTGTACTGCCCTGGCTGAATTCTCGAAACATGCCCCGGCCTCGGAGCGCATCAAACGGCTGCACGCGCGCCGCTTCGGCTGAACGGGATCGCGGGGCAGCGGTTGGTGCTTGCCGGGGTCTAGGATCGCTTGCCCATGGAGGCACCAGCCATCAGGTATGTGGTGGGCGAGAGAGGAAGCATCGCCTACCAGCGGTGGGGTAAAGGGAGTCGCCGCATCGTGGCGATCGGGCCGGCGGTGGGCAACCTGGACCTCTCCTGGACGGACCCGGCGCTCTATGACTCGTTCATGCGAGCGGCCGACCAGGAGGATTGCGTGATGTACGACCAGCTCGGTCAGGGCTTGTCGGACCCTGTTGCACATGTCCCCACGCTGGAGGAGCGCGCCGCCGATCTGGGCGGTGTGATGGACGCCTGCGACTTCAAGGCGGCGACGATCTTCGCGATCTTCGACGCTTGCCTGGGAGCGTTGGTCTTCGCCGCCCAGCATCCCGAGCGGGTTGACGGGCTTGTCCTTTGGAACCCGTTCGTACAGGGCTGGCGGTCGGCGGCCTTCGATGACCTGGTCGGATGGGCCGGGCCAGAGCAGCTCGCTGCCTATGAGCTCGCGTGGGAGCGGGTGCATGACCGCTGGGGCACCGGCGAGTCGCTTCGGATGCAGATGCCTTCGCTTGCCACGCGGAGCAATGTGCGGCTGTGGGGATTGCTGGAGCGCGCAGCCGGGAGCCCTGGCATCGTCAGGGCGATCCACGCCGCAACGTTCGCGGCGGATGTGCGTGATGTTCTGCCGCTGGTACAGGCGCCTGTGCTGGCTCTCCGTTCGCAAGGACACACTTTGCCCGAAGGAGTGATGCGCCAAGTGGCCGAGCTGCTGCCGAACGCAACCTTCGACCAGCTGCCGGCGACCGGCAGCATGGCTGAGTTCTTTGCCGCCTATGAGCAGCGCGCCGAGAAGTTCATGTTCGGCGCGGTCCAGGAGCAAAGCGCGCTGCGTAGCCTCAGGACGGTGCTGTTCACGGACATCGTCGGTTCAACCGAACATGCCCTACGGGTTGGTGACAGCGTCTGGCGCGGCATCCTCTCCGAGCACACGCGGCTCGTTCGTGGCGAGGTCGACGCTGCAGGCGGAAGGCTCATCGACATGATCGGAGATGGCTCGTTGAGCACCTTCGAGGGGCCGGCACAAGCGATTCGCTGCGCCGAGCGCATCATTGCCGGTGCCGGCGAGATCGACGTAGAGATCCGCGCTGGACTTCACACTGGGGAGTGCGAGCTACTGGCCGATGGTATAGCCGGGGTCACCGTCCACATCGCAGCGCGGGTGAGCGGGCATGCCGGAGGCGGGCAAGTACTGGTGTCCCGTACAGTGAAGGATCTCGTCACCGGGTCGGGCATCGTGCTCAGGCCATGCGGTGAACACGAGCTCAAAGGCATACCTGGGCGGTGGGAGCTCTTTGCCGTCGGCGAGCAGACAGAGCCACTGCTCCCTCCGGACCAGAACCGTAGGTTTCGCATTGGCGATCGGATGGTGTTGACGGCTGCGCGCCATGCGCCCGGGGTCCTGCGTGCGGGAGGCAGGCTCCGGAACCTGAGGGCCGGCCAGAACTGAGACGGAGAGGGGGGGATTCGAACCCCCGAACGAGGTTTCCCCCGTTACGCGATTTCCAGTCGCGCCCGTTCAACCGCTCCGGCACCTCTCCACAATGGGTCGTCGATTCGCTGTCGACGGCGGCCCACCAAGGCTACGACACTGGCGCCCCATCCGTTGCTAGGCTCCCCGCATGCTCATCGCTGCCAGCGAAGCCTTCGACAAGACGATCGGCCTGATCTTCACGTTCGGGGGCATCGGCGTGGTCGTCAACGTGATCGTCGTCTACATCGCTGTGCAGGTCAAAGGCGAGCGCCGCGAGAATCGGGAATACCTCGAATCTCGCCGTCCGCCCAGCGTCTGACCCGCCGGCTCACACGGCCCACCTCTAGCCACGCAGTACATCGCGACTCGCGACGCCCGTCGGCGGATGCGCGCACGTCGTTGTGCTTGACATGATACCCCTCTGGTGTAAAGTCGGCGGACAGAAGCTCGCTTGACGACAACCGAGGAGGCCGCATCGATGTCCGCTGTAGCGCAAGCCCAGGAGGCGCCCACGTGGCGCGACCCCAAGCGCCACGCATGGCTGCTGGGGCTGCTGATCCCCACGCTTCCCTTCATGTCCTGGGCGCTCGTGCACATCACCGGCCTTGGCGTCTTCTGGTTCTACGGGCCGATGCTCGTGTTCGGCATCTTCCCGCCGCTCGACCTGGCGCTGGGCCTGGACCGGCGCAACCCGCCCGACGAGGTCATCAAGTGGCTCGAGCAGGATCGCTACTACCGCTGGTGCACCTACCTGTACCTGCCGATCCAGTACGCGGGGCTGGTGTTCGCCTGCTGGCTGTGGTCGCACGGACACCTCTCCACCGTCGATGACGTCGGCCTGGCGGTGACGATGGGCATGGTCAGCGGCATCGCCATCAACACCGCGCACGAGCTCGGGCACAAGCGCGCCTCGATGGAGCGCTGGCTCAGCCGCGTCGCGCTCGCACAGAGCGCATACGGTCACTTCTTCATCGAGCACAACCGCGGCCACCACGTGCGCGTTGCAACGCCCGAGGATCCCGCCAGCGCGCGCCTCGGCGAGAGCTTCTACGCGTTCCTGCCGCGCACCGTCATCGGCAGCCTGCGCTCCGCCTGGCACCTCGAGCGCATACGTCTCGAGCGCATGGACAGGGGACCGTGGAGCCTTCGCAACGACATCCTCGGCGCCTGGGCGATGACCGTCGTGCTCTTCGCCGCGCTCGTCGCCGGCTTCGGGTTCGTCGTGCTGCCCTACCTCGCAATCCAGGCCGTCCTCGGCTTCTCGCTGCTGGAGGTCGTCAACTACCTCGAGCACTACGGCCTCCTGCGCCAGAAGGCAGACGATGGGCGCTACGAGCGCACGCGCCCAGAGCACAGCTGGAACAGCAACAACGTCGCCTCCAACGTCCTGCTCTACCACCTGCAGCGCCACTCCGACCACCACGCCAACCCGATCCGCCGCTACCAGGCGCTGCGCCACGTCGAGGACGCGCCGCAGCTGCCCACCGGCTACGCCGGCATGATCGTGCTCGCCGTGATCCCGCCCGTATGGCGGCGCGTGATGGACCACCGCGTGCTCGAGCACTACAACGACGAACCCGTCCGCGCCAACATCAAGCCGCGGCTGCGCCGCCGGGCGCTTCAGCGCTACAGGATCGCCGCGTGAGCCGCTACCGCTGCCCCGCCTGCGGCTACGTCTACGACGAGCAGCCGGGCCATCCGCGCGAGGGATTCCCGCCCGGCACGCGCTGGAGCGAGGTCCCCGACGACTGGGCCTGTCCGGACTGCGGCGTGCGCGATAAGGTCGATTTCGAGCCGGACCCGTGATCGCCAGCACTCCACAACGCATCCCCTACGCCGTCGCCGCGCGCGAGCTGTTGCGCAACACGCTGCTCGACGCCGCGCGCGAGGAGCTCCAGAGCCGACGCTGGGCGGACATCACGATGGCCGACATCGCTCTCGCCGCCGGCGTCAGCCGCCAGACCCTCTACAAGGAGTTCGGCACGCGCGAGGAGTTCGCGCAGGTGCTCGTCATGCGCGAGACCGACCGTTTCCTGCTCGCCGTGGAAGGCGCCGTCGCCGCCCACCTCGACGATCCCGCCGCCGCGCTCGCCGCTGCCTTCGACGTCTTCCTGCAGGGTGCCGCGCAGAACCCGATCGTACGCACGATCATCGACGGTGACGGCGCGGAGGAGCTGCTCGCGCTGTTCACGATCCAGGGCACGCCGATCGTCGAGCGCGCCGTCGAGCAACTCACAGCCGTGATGCTCGACAGCTGGCCGCCGCTCGAGCGCCGCGACGCAGAACTGCTCAGCGAGTGCCTCGTGCGTCTGGCGATCAGCTACGCAGCACTGCCCAAAGGACCCACCAACATGACCGCCGCTGCGATCGCCACGCTGTTCAGGCCATATCTCGAGCAGCTGATCGTCAAAGGCGTGACGCCACCACAGCGCACGCCGTGATCACCATCGCCAGCGACAGCGCCGCAAGCGCACCGTCCAGCGGAGCCAGCACCCCCTCGAGCGTCAACGGCCGGCTGGCGCCGTCGCGCATCGTGCGCTCGCCGCTCACGGCCAGCGTACGCCTGCGCAGCTCACGCGCCGGCGCGCTCAAGCGCCGCTGCGCAACGCTCAGCGTGGTGCATCCGGCCGCGATCAGAAGACCCGGCAGCGCCACCTTCTCCGCCTCCACGAAGTACCCCGTAAACGCAGGGAAGCCTCCCCAGCCGATCGCAAACCACAGATCGCTGTGGAAGCGCCCTCCCGCCAGCTCCAGGTTGTAAGCCAGCAGGAACAGCCCGCCCACGAGCACCAGCGGCGCGAGCCACACCGATACGCTCAGCACGCCCGCCACCCCGATCGCCAGGGCCCCCACCAGGCCCACCACGCCCAGCACCGCCAGCGTGCGCGAGGAGATGCCCGTGCCGAGCGGACGATTGTGCAGCTCGTCCAGCGCGTGCGCGGAAACCCCCACCGCCAGCGCGAAAGCCGCCAGGCCCCACAGCAGACGATCGACGTGCAGCGTGGGCGCCACCGCCGCACCCAGCGCGAAGTAGCTCAGGTGCCACGCCGTGTACGGCGGGTGCAGCAGCGTCACCAGGTCGCCTACGCGCCCGCGCCCGCGCGCGTAGAACGCCGGGCGCTCGTGCGCGGGAACCTCATGCGCGGGGAGCTCGTGACCCCCGCGGGCACCACCGACCGGGCGGCGCCTCGGGGCCGAGCCCACCTGCGCCTCACTACCCATCGGGCTCACCGTCCTTGACCGCGGACATGACCACGCCGCCGCCGAGGCTCATACGCCTCACCCGCACATCGCGCAGACCTGCCTCTTCCCAGTAGCCGACGATCCGCTCCACGGGATGGCGCGCGTAGAAGCCGCGGATGCTCGGGCCCAGGAAACGGCCCACCTCAGCCCATTCGCGCGAGGCCAGCCGACCCAGCGTCGGCAGACCCACGGCCGTGTAGAAGCGCCACGCGACTCGCGCCGGCAGCCACGGCGGCACGCCGAACTCCAGCGAGCCGATGCGGCCCCCCGGGCGCAGCACCCGAGCGAGCTCGCGCACGGTGGCCGCCGGGTCATCCACGTAACGCAGCAGGTAGGTGAAGGTGAGCGCATCGAAGCTCGCGTCCGCGAACGGCAGCCTCTCCGCCTGGCCTTCCAGCAGCTCCACGCGTGCGCTGTCAGCCGCCGCAAAGCGCGCGCGGGCGCCGGCCAGCATCTCCGCGCTCTGGTCGATGCCCACCACCGAGCAATCAGCCCGCGACAGCAGCTCCGCCGCCACCATGCCCGTGCCGGTCGCCACGTCCAGCACGCGCTGCCCCGCGCGCGGATCGACGGCGCTGACGAGCGCGCGGCGCCAGCGCGGGTCCTGCCAGAAGCTGAGCGCCGCCGACAGCGCGTCGTAGTGGCGCGGCAGGCCGCGGAACAGCTCCAGCGCCTCGCGCTTGCGGGGCGAAGCCTTTTCGCCGGAAGCGCCGTCGTCGACGTCGCTGGGTGCGGGCGTGCTCATCGTGTAGCCGATCTGACAGGCTAGCGTTCGATGGCCAGGGTCATGCTCATCACCGGCGCCTCCAGCGGAATCGGCGAAGCCGCGGCGCGCCGCCTGGCGCGCGAGCCGGGCGCCTCGCTCGTGCTCGTCGCGCGCCGTGAGGAGCGGCTCAGCCGGCTGGCCTCCGAGCTCGGCGAGCAACGCGTCAGCTATGTGGCCGCCGACCTCACTGATGAGGACGCGCCCCAGCGCATCCTCGAGCACGTGCTCGAGCACCACGGCAGCCTGCACCTGCTCGTCAACAACGCCGGCGCGGCCTGGCGCGCACGCTTCGCCGACGGCGGCTACGAGAACGTGCGGCGCACGATGGCTGTGAACTTCGATGCGCCGGTGCGACTCACCGAGGCGCTGCTGCCGCTGCTGCGGGCATCGGCTCCCTCGGCGATCGTCAACGTGTCGTCAACCGCCGGGCGTGTCGCCCGCGACGGCAGCGGCGCGTACAGCGCCTCCAAGTTCGCGCTCGCCGGCTGGTCGGACGCGCTCTGGCTCGAGGAGCAGGCGAACGGCGTGCACGTGGGGCTCGTGCTCCCCGGCTTCATCTCCACCGAGGGCTTCCCCCAATCAGAGCTCACCGAGAAGCCGTGGACGCGCTGGATCGTCTCCACCCCGGAGCAGGGCGCCCAAGCGATCTACGACGCGGGCATCGGCCGCCGCGCCGAACGCTACGTGCCCCGCCCCTACGCGCTCGCCGCCGCGCTGCGCGTGCTCGCCCCCGGTCTCGTGCGGCGCGCGCTCGGCGGGAGCGGTGCAACGGTGATGACCACGACCACCGGTCCCGACCTCGCCGAGCGGCGGGGCGGGGACACAGCTAACCTCAGCTGATCGCTACACACGCGCTCGTAACCGGAGCGACCGGGTTCATCGGAGGCCGACTCACCCAAGTGCTGCTCGCAGACGGAGCGCATGTGCGCTGCCTCGTGCGCGACCCAGCCCGCGCCGCGCACCTCCAGCGCGCCGGCTGCGAGATCGTCAAGGGCGACATCACCGACGCGCGCTCGCTCGAGGGCCTGGGCGAGGGGATCGACATCGCCTACTTCCTCGTCCACGCGATGGCAGGCGGCGCCGGTTATGAAGAGCGCGAGCGCGAGGGCGCAACCAACTTCGCGCGCATGGCAACGCGCGAGGGCGTGGCGCGGATCGCATACCTCGGCGGTCTTGGAGACGAGAACGTCTCCAAGCACCTGCAAAGCCGCCACGAGACAGCGCTCACCCTCGAACAGGAGGGTCCGCCGCTGACTTACTTCCGCGCCGCCATGGTCGTCGGCGCAGCCAGCGAGTCCTACCGCACGCTGCGCTATCTGGTCAAACGGCTGCCCGTGATGATCGCCCCAAGCTGGTTGCGCATCGCCACCCAGCCGATCGCCGTGGACGACGTCGTCCAGTACCTGATGCGCGCGCCACACGTGCCGCAGTCGCTCGGTCGCGAGGTGCAGATCGGCGGCCCGGACGTGCTCGCCTACGGCGCGATGCTCGACCGCATGGCGATTGCGATGGGCATGCGCCCCCGCCCCAAGCTGCCCGTGCCGTTCATCACGCCGTGGCTGTCCGCGCTGTGGCTCGGGCTGGTCACGCCCGTGGACACCAACGTCGCGCGCCCGCTCGTCGAGGGTCTCACCACCGAGACGATCGTCACCGACGCCTCCGGGGCCCAGCCGTTCGAGATTCAGCCGATGTCGTTCGACCGCGCGCTCGAGCACGCGCTGGAGGAAGAGCGCAGCGAAGCGCTGCAGGAGAAGCGCGAGGCGCGCGCCGCGCCGTCGATCGGATGAGCCGCGCGCTCGTGCTGTTCACGCGCGACCTGCGCGTGCGCGACCATGCCCCCCTCGCAGCCGCCGTGCGCGAGCACAGCGAGGTGGTTCCCGCGTTCGTGCTCGACCGCACGCTGCTCGCCGGCAGCTGCGGCGCGCCCAACCGCCTCGCGTTCCTGCTCGACTGCCTGTGCGACCTCGACGACTCATTGCGCCGGCGCGGTGCAGCGCTGCTCGTGCGCAGAGGCGACGTCGTCGGGGAGACGCTCGAGCTCGCGCGCGAATGGGACACCCAGGCGATCTACATGAGCGCCGACCACACCCCCTACGCGCGTCAGCGCCACGATCGCCTGCAGGCGGCCTGCGAGCGCGCGCGGATTGCGCTGCGCACGTTCCACGGCGTGAACGTCGTCGCACCGGGCGAGCTCACTCCCACCGGCGGCGATCACTACCGCGTGTTCACGCCCTACTGGCGCATGTGGCGCCACGCCGCCGGCCACACCCCCGCGCGTGCGCCCCAACGGATCCCCGTGCCCACCGGGCTGCGCGGCACGCCACCGCCGAAGCTCGCCAGCCTCACGCGGGAGCCCTGCTCGCCCGACCTCCCCCGCGGTGGTGAGAGCGCCGCGCGCCGGCAGCTCCAGCGCTGGCTGAAAACGCGCGCCGGCGAATACAGCGAGCTGCATGACGAGCTCCCCGCCGACGGCACCTCCCGGCTGAGCGCACACCTGCATTTCGGTTGCATCTCCGCCGCCACGCTCCTGCACCGCGCCGGCGGCGGGGAGGGCAACGGCAATGACGCCACTAGCGACCGTGAGGAGCACCACGCGGCGGAGGACTTCGCGCGCCAGCTCTGCTGGCGGGACTTCCACCACCAGGTGCTAGCCGCGCGCCCGGACATCCCCCACGCCGACTATCGCCCGCGCGGCAATCGCTGGCGTCGCGATCGGCGCGTGCTGCAGGCGTGGCGGGACGGGCGCACCGGCTATCCGATCGTGGACGCCGGCATGCGCCAGCTGGCCGCGGAGGGCTTCATGCACAACCGCGCGCGGCTGATCGTCTCCTCTTTCCTCACGAAGACGCTGTACCTCGACTGGCGCTCGGGCGCAGCGCACTTCGCCAGCCTGCTGATCGACGCGGACGTGGCCAACAACGTCGGCAACTGGCAGTGGGTGGCGGGCACCGGCAACGACACGCGCCCCAACCGCGTGCTCAACCCGCTGCGCCAGGCCCAGCGCTTCGACCCGCATGGCGAGTACGTGCGCCGCTATGTCCCCGAGCTGGAAAGCCTCGAGGGGTCAGGCGTGCATGAACCGTGGCTCCTGCCGGCCGCGCAGCGCCGGCGGCTTCGCTACCCAGCGCCGCTCGTCGACCACCAGGCCGCAGCAGCGGAGCTGCGTGCGCGCCGCTATTCCTCCAGCTCGCCCGCGTAGAGCGCGAATACCGCGCCCTGCGGGTCGGCGACGACGCCCACCTTCGCGATGCCGATGTCGATCGGGCCCGCGAGCACGCTGCCACCGAGCTCTGTGACCTTCGCCAGCGCCGCCTCCGCGTCCTCGGTGCCGAAGTACACGAGCCAGTTCGGTGGCGCGCCCGGCTGAGTCAGCTCGCTGATCGCGCCGTTGTTGGCGCCGGCGTTCTTGATCGCCAGGTACACCCGGTCCATCCCCGGGAACTGCTCCACCTCCCAGCCGAACAGCGCGCTGTAGAACTCGCCCGAAGCATCGGGGTCCGGCGACTGCAGCTCGTTCCAAACGAGCGCGCCCGGTGCGTTCACCAGCTGCGCGCCGCGGTGCTCGCCCGGCTGCCAGAGCATGAAGTAGGCGCCCTGCGGATCCTGGATCACCGCCATGCGCCCCGCCTGCATCACGTCGAACGCCGGCGCGTGCGCGGTGGCGCCCAGCTCAACGGCCTGCGCGACTGCGGCGTCGGCGTCGTCGACCCACACGTAGGAGTTCCACAGCGGCGGCACCCCCGCGTCGCGCTGCTGCTGTGGCTGCCCGGCGATCGCAGCCACGTGCTTGCCGTCGCGCAGCTGCATCGAGTAGACGGCGCCCTCGCCCACCGGGCGGTCGTCGGACTCCCAGCCGAGCAGCTCCGCGTAGAAAGCCTTCGCGCCGTCCTGGTCGCTCGTAGCAAGTTCAGCCCAACAGAACGTGCCCGGTGCGTAGCCGCTTCGCTCACCCATCGGCTGCAGCCTAGCGGACAGGACGCTTCAAGTCACGGTTGCGCCTGGAACGCATACACGACGCCGTGTCCGAGATCTCTGTTCACTGCCCGATCAGGCGCGCCGAGGAGGATCGTGGCTGCCGAGAGCGCAACGGACAGGCCGAGCTTGTCCCCCGCGAGCCCACCCCTTGCAGTGAGCTCATCGGCCTCGGTCGTCGTTTTCCAGCCGGTGGCGGGCTCCGTGAACACATATCCGGCTCCCTGTTCGCTGTTCTTACCGGTTGCGTGGCCCGGTGCGCCCACAACGATCAATCCGCCGGAGATCGCGAGCGCACCGCCGAATTGGTCGCCCTTGCCCGGGTCTGAGGCGGTCAGCTCGGCGGTCTGAGTCAGCGAGCCATGCCAGCCGGAGACGGGCTTCACGAACACATAAGCCGCGCCCTGTTCGGCGTTCTCGCCGCCACGATCGGGTGCGCCGACAACGATGGCGTTCTCAGATATCGCCACAGTTCGACCAAACAGTGCATGTGCTTCGCCTGCCGCATCGGTCAGTTGAGCGCTCACGCGGGCGTATCTCCAGCCGGCGGCGGGCTTCGCGAAGACGTACGCCGCGCCCTGCCCGGCGGTCTCGCCAACGCGGTGCAGATCGGCCCCGGCGAGGACCGTCGAGCCGGAGATCGCAACAGAGATACCGAGGGCGTCATTTGCCTGGCCATCGGGTGCAGTCAGCTCGGCTAGCTGTTTCGGAGTACTGGCGCGTGGGAAGCGCGGCGCCGCAAAAACATCGACGGCCCCCTGCGCGGCGTGCGCGCCCACCTTGCGGCCGGGGGCGCCGATCACCACGGTGTTGCCCGAGACGGCGACCGATTCACCGAAGAATTCTTCCGCCGCGCCTGCAGCCGCGGTCAGCTCGGCTGTCGGAGCGGCGCTCCTCCAGCCGGAGGCTGGCTTGACGTACACGAAGGCAGCGCCTTGGTGGGCGTGCTTGCCTACTTCGCGGACGGGAGCACCGATCACGATCGTGTTACCGGCGATCGCCACGGACCGTCCGAACTCTTCTTCGGACTGGCCTCTCGGTGCTTTCAAGATCGCGACCTGGCGCGCGTGGGCCCAACCGGACGCCGGCTCGGTGAAGACGTAGGCTGCGCCCTGTTCGAAGCCGCTGGACCCGGCTATGTGGTTGACCGTACCGACCACAAGCACGCGACCCGAGACGGCGACCGCTTCGCCGAACTGTTCGCCGCTGCCTCCCGGCCTGTCTGAAAGCTCGGCGCGCTGCACGAATTGGTGCCCCAGCACCGCCGAGACGACGCTACGGGCGCCGCGCGGCAGCCGCTCGATGCTGTGGCGGACGACCCCCGGACGTGAGGCGACGGCAGCTTGGGGAAAGCTCACCGCCAGCGCACAGGCAAGGGCGGCCGCTGCACCCAGCGTGGCAGACAGACAAGCGGATCGATCGCGGCCGGCACTTCCGAGCGGCTGGGACCGTCCTGCGAGTGTCGTCATCTAAGCTCGCCTCCACTTATGGGATATCTAGAACAGACCGTCCTAAACATACCATCCGAAATGGATCGTTGTCGAGTGCATGTCTGACGAGATCGAGCTCACGCCGACGTCGCACATCGTGCTCGGCCTGCTGTCGATGTTCGGAGAGGCGACGCCTTACGACCTGAAGCAAATGGTGTCGGCCTCGGTCGGGCAATTCTGGACGCTTGCCCACTCCCAGCTGTATGACGAGCCTGCACGACTTGCCCGCGCCGGGTACGTGACCGAGAAACAGGAGGCGACCGGTAGGCGCCGGAAGCTCTATCGCATTACAGACCGCGGACAGGCAGCCCTGGATGCGTGGCTTTCGGTTCTCACGCCCGAGCCCTACCTGCTGCGCGACCCCGCCCTGCTCAAGCTGTTCTTTGGAGCGGACGCACGCGAGCTTGCCAACGCGCAGCTACAGACCCACCGCCAGAAGCTCGCCGAATACGAAGCGCTGCAGAAAGCGGACACAGGAGACGGCCGTCGAGGTCCGTGGCTTGCCCTGGCGCTCGGGACCAGGCACGAGCGCGAGACCGTCAGCTTTTGGGAAGAGCAAGCGAGCGCCAAGCAGGACCCGCGGTAGCTCCGTCAGCCCAGCTACATTCGGGGGCGGTGGCCAACGAGATTCCCATCCGCGGCGAGAGCATCAGGCTCGGACAGCTGCTGAAGCTCGCTGGGATCATCGACAGCGGCAGCGAAGTGAAGGCGCTGCTCGCCGTGCAGCCAGCGCTCGTCAACGGCCAGTCCGAGGACCGTCGCGGGCGCCAGCTGCATGTCGGCGACACCGTCGTGATCGGCGAGCACGAGCTCTACATCACGGGGATCGTCTCGTAGACCTCCACCGAGCCGCCCGCCACGAGCACTGGGCAGCCCTTCACCAGCTCGCCCGCCGCCTGCAGGCTGTCGGCGCTCACCACCGAGTAGCCCGTAAGCGCCGACGGCGCGCCCTCGCTCACGGACGTGTCGTCCGCCACCGTGACCGACCCCCCGAACGGGTTGCCGGCATCGACCACGGCCGCGCCCAGGCCGCCGAACCAGGCGCCCCACGCCGCCATCGCCACCTGGCGCTCCTCATCGCTCGCCGCCATCGTTCCGCCCTTGTAAGCCAGCAGGTAGTTAGCCATGTGCGCTCTGCATCTCCTTCTCGTGTTCGTTTGTTTTTAGTAGTTCGTCGTTCGTCGTTTCCCGTAGCGGCCGTTGCAGTGCCGCTCAGGACGCCTGACCGACGGCTGTGAACACGCGCACGCCAAGGATCCGCATGCACGCCTGCCAGCCGTCGCTGTGGCGTTCGCGAGAGGCCTGATCGGGCAGGCCCGCGTGCTCCACCACCACAGTCGTGCGCGCGCCCTCTCCCACGAAGCTCACCGTCACGGTGCTCTCGTGGCCGGTGCTCCCGTCCTCTCCCTCCCACGCCCACGTGTAAACCAAGCGCTCCGGGCGTGCCACCTCGCGGTAGACGCCGCGCACCGTAAGCCTGCTGTCCGCCCCAGGGTTCTCCATCGACAGGCGGTAGGAGCCGCCCACGCGCAGGTCCACGTCAGCTTCAGGTGTGGACCTGGCCTCGTCGACCATCCACCAGCGGCGCAGCACCTCGGGGTTCGTCCATGCGTCGAACACCTCCTCCGGTGTGGCGTCGTACGTGCGCTCCAGGCGCAGCGTCGTCGAATCGGTCGCGCTCATCGCATTTCCTCTTTCGCTTTGTCGTTTGCCCGCTGCTCCTTCAGGTACTGCTCCACCACATCCAGCTTGCGCTCCCACAGCTCGCGCTGGCGCACCAGCCAGTCGTCCGCCTCGCGCAGCGGCGCATCGCACATGCGCAGCCTGTGCGTGCGCCCGTCGATTACGCGCACGATCGCGCCCGCCTCCTCGAGTACCCGCAGGTGCTTGCTGATCGCCGGCTTGGACACGCCAAAGTCGCGCGTCGCCTCGCCTACGCTCATCTCACCCTCCGTCAGGCGTTCCAGGATGCCCCGGCGGATCGGGTGCGAGCACGCCGCGAACGTCCTGTCCAGCTGCGCACTGTTAGCCATATGGTTAACCGTAGCAAGGCTGGCCTTGCGATGGCAATGCGGGCCTCCGACGGCACCGCCGGCCTCGCGATGGCACGCTGGCCTCGCGATGGCACACTGGCCTCGCGATGGCACTGGCCTCGCGATGGCAATGCTGGGCGCGCTAACTGAGGTTGGCGACGATCACAGGCGTGCTCGTCGGGACCTTCGTACCGCCCAGCGGCTCGGCTGTGACCATCACCACCGTTGCGCCCTTCAGGCTGCCCGGCACGCCCACCGTCGCATCGCCCTTGCTCGTCACCGTGAACAGCGCATCCGTGGGCTGCGGGCCACCCGAGCGTTTGACCCACACCTCGTAGATCCGCTGCGGCGGCGTCTGCGGCATACCTGAGATGTCTAGCTGCCCGCGGCCGTCGCTCACACGCAGCGACACGTCCGCGCCCGCCGGAGCCTGCGCGTGGAAGACACGCGTCGTAGAAGAAGAGCTGCCGCCACCGGAGGAAAGCGCCACCACGGCCAGCACGATCGCCGCCGCTGCCAGCGCGCCCGGCGCCAGCGCGCGCCAGCTCAGCCAGGCCAGTGCCGGCCCGCGCGCGGAGCGTGCGCGCTTGCCCGACAGCTCGCGCGCGGTCTCGCTGCGTATGTCCTCGTGGATGCTCGCCATCACCCGCTGCTTGAGCTCCGCCGGGGCGCTGCGCTGTTCCACCGCCGCCGGAAGCGCGCCCGTCACCACCTCCAGCGCAGCCACCTCCTCGCGGCAGACCGCGCACGACTCCAGGTGCCTGCGGAACTCCTCGTGCTCGTGCTCCTCAAGCGCACCGAGCACATACGGCGCGGCGTTGTCGCCGCACAGCTGTCGATCCTCGACGCTCATTGCACCATCTCCGCGGGATCTCCCAACGCCATGCGCATCTTCGACAAACCCAGGCGCATGCGGCCCTTGATCGTGCCTACCGGCATCTGCAGCTTCGCGGCGATCTGCACGTGCGTCATTCCCCCGAAGTAAGCCAACTCGATCACCTGGCTCTGCTCTTGCGGGAGCTCATCCAGCGCGTCGCGGATTTCGCGCGCCTCCTCGCGACGGGCCACCTCCAGGTCGGTGCGGTCCGGCGCCACCATGCGCTCCTCGATCCCCTCGTCGTGCACCAGCCCGCGGTCGCGCACCGAGCGCCGTCGCAGCGCGTCGATCGCCCTGTTGTGCACGATGCCCAGCAGCCACGTGCGCACGCTGCCGCGGTTGCGGTCATAGCGGGTGCGGCTGTGCCAGAGCGACAGGAAAGCCTCCTGCACGACGTCCTCCGCCAATGCCCGCTGCGAGCAGATCCTGTACGCCAGCGAGAACGCGGCCCCCGCATGGCGGTCATAGATCACCTCGAACGCGTCCGCCTTGCTCCGGTAGACGAGCTGCATGAGCTCCTCGTCCGCGAGCACGCGCAAACGCTCTGTCGAAGCGCTGCCACCAGCAGACCGCAAGGGATTGAACATCACACCCATTCTTACGCGACCTACCCGCATTTGGATCACAGAAGCTCAAACGTCGCTTTGAGCGAGCGCCGCTGCACGCCGCGAAGCGACGATCACTGTGCATCGCTCGCCGGCCGTCGACCGGCTCGGTACTCGACGAACCTCGCGATCATCAAGCTCAGCTCGAAGAGCAGATACAGGGGCACCGTCTCGAGCAGCAACGTGATCGCATCGCCAGGCAGGAACGCCGCCACCGCACCGCACGCGAGCACCGCGTAGCGGCGGTTGTGGCGCAGCTGCTTCGTGGTCACGATCCCCGCGCGCGTCGCCGCGAGCACGCCCACCGGGACCTGGAACACCAGGCCCATCGCCAGCAGCACGACCGCAGCGAAGTGGTAGTACTGGCTCGCCTGTACCAGCACGTTGAACTCACCGCTGTTGAAGTTCTGGAAGAAGCGCACAGCCGCGGGCAGCACCACGAAGTAGCCAAACGCCACGCCCGCCACGAACAGGAACGGGATCGACAACATCAGCGATGTCGTCACCCGTCGCTGCTCCGGGCTGAACGCGGGCAGCAAGAAGCCGTACAGCTCGTACAGGATGATCGGCAGCGACAGGATCATCGCGAAGATGAACGAGATCCCGACCGTCGTCGCAAACGGCTCACCGATCCCCAGTGTCACCGGCTTGTTGCCCGTCGGAGCCGCCGACAGATGCGTGATCGCCTTGTTCAGCTGAGGTTCCACCTTCGCCAGCGATGACTTCGTCGCCGCCGACGCGCCGCTGCCGGGGCGCTGCAGTGTCTGCACCACCGACTTCAGCTCCGCGGCAACCGTGCGTGCGCTCTCCTGCACCGTGTACGTCGACCCCAGCGGACCGTTGCCCGCCTTCACCTGTTTCTGCGTCTGGTGGGCCAGCGGCGCGTTGATGATGTTCAGCAGCGCGTGGTTCTGCCAGAAGCAGAAGCCAAACGCCACCCCGACCACGGCCAGGCACACGATCAGACGGCCACGCAGCTCCTCCAGATGGTCGACCACGCTGATGCGGTCTTCATGTCCGATGCTGCGTACCGCCGCTGTTGCCATGGTGTGCTCGCTCGTCTCCGTTGGGTGTCAGTGGTAGGCCGG
>DATBZG010000077.1:0-3120 GCA_036513335.1 Solirubrobacteraceae bacterium
CCCGGCTACTACGGCTCGCCGTCGGCCTTCAGCGGCACGGTGTTCGGGCTGCTGGCGCTGGCGGAGACAAAGACGACGAAGGGTGCCGAGCGCCTGCCCGCGGCCCTGCTGGAAAAGTCGATTGCGGTGCTCAGGGCAAACCAGCACAACGACGGCGGCTGGACATACGAAAGGGCTGAAGGCAACCCGACCAAGCTGGCCGCGGCGGCTGAACCCGACGAGACCGGCGCCGCGATCGCGGCCCTGTGCTCTGCGGGCGTGCCCAGCACCGACCCGAGCGTCGTGAAAGCGTTGAGCTATCTCAAGTCCGACCTGGTCGCCTCGACCGGCGCGTTCGAAGCGCCGTTTGGCGCGAACACGGACTCCAACGCATGGGCGGTCCAAGGCCTGAACGCCTGTGGCATCAACCCCCAGGGCAGCGAATTCACGAGCTCGGACGGCAAGACGCCGATCGACTTCCTGATCTCCCAGCAGCTGGCGGGCGGCGGCTTCGTGTATGAAGCGGGAGAAGGCGAAGCCAACGAATACTCGAGCCAGGACGCCGTGCGCGCGCTTGCGGGCGCCGGCTTCACGGCCCGGCCTCCGAAGCCCAAGGGCGCATCGCAGTGGGTCTCTGAAAGCGGCTTCCAGTCCGGGGTGGACAGCCAGCTGGCGTTGATCATCAACAACGGGACGGCGACGCTGGAGGTTTGCTCGGTGACCGTCTCTGCGAGCGGCACGGAGACGACGCTCGCGGCTGTGTTGCAAGCAGCGGAGTCGAGCTCCACCCCGTCTGGATGCGTGACGAGCTTCGAGCCGGCGAGTGGGTCGAAGGCGATCACGCAGATCAACGGCAGCCCAAGCCCCGCTGCCGCGAGCTGGCACATCAGCCTCGATGGGGGCAAGGAAAAAGCAGCCAAGCGCTCGAGCAAGATCAAGCTCGGCGACACGATCTACCTGCGCGAGAGCTAGCTCGAGTAGGACGGTGCAAGAAGCCTGCGTCGCGCAACGGACGCGGCGCAGGCTCGAGTCGGAAAGAAGTCAACACATATGCGCACAAGCATCGCCGCATTCACGCTCGCAACTGTCATCTCGATCCTTCTGCCGAACTGCGCGTGGGCGTCCCCAACAGAGGTCGGGGTGCGTGTCGAGGGCGCGAGCGAAACGTTCTTCGAAGGCCCGATCCTGACCGAAGGCCACGACGTGGCCTCGGCCACGGGCAACACCGAAGAGCACCCCTGCAACGGGACGAACAACAAAGCGCACCCCACGCCGGGCCCCACGCCCACAGCGGCCGGCGCCGACGCGATGAGCATCATCGGGGAAACCTTCTCGAGGCAGTGGTATCCGGGATACGACGACTTTCTAATCACGCGGTGGGGACCCGAAACCGAAGGGGAAGACGCGTGGCACCTGGTGGTGAACAACGTCTTCACCAGCATCGGTGGTTGCCAGTACGAGCTCGCGGCGGGCGACGAAGCGCTTTGGGTCTTCAAGGAAGCAGGCACCCAGCCCCTGCTCGCTCTGCTGCCAGCAGCCGCCGGATACGCCTCTGGTCTGCGTCCCTTGACGGCGACGGCAAAACTGAACCAGCCTTTCGAAGTCGAAGTTCTCGAGTATCCCGACAACGCGGAAGACAAGCCGCCCGCCGTGCCCGAACGTGCCGGCTCGTCGCCCTTGGCGGGTGCGGAGGTCGTGGCAGTGGAAACCTTGGCGAAGGGCTTCGAGGCCGTCGGAGGCAGCGATTTGGCGGCTACCGGCGCCGGCGGCAAGGCGAGCATCACCTTCACCACCTCAGGCTGGCATCGGATCAGGGCCATCTCCGTCTCTGGCGGCAAGGAAGACGCGATCCGCTCGAACCGGTTGGACGTATGCGTGCCACCGAAAGGCCTCAGTGGTTGTGGGCCGCTCGAGCCCGAAGACGACGTGCGAGCTGCCTCGCGCACGCCGGAAGAACTCAAACGCGAAGAAGAAGCGAAACAGGCGGAAGAAGCGAAGTACGCGGAAGAAGTGAAACTCAACAACGAAGAAATTCGGCGCGAAGAAGAAGCACAGAAGATGCGCACAGGCTCGACCGGCAAATCCGAAGTCTTGTCCTTCCAGGCAAAAGCCGCTGAAGTGCCGCCGGTGGAAGGTGCCCCCCTGCGCGTGCAGGTCCCTGTCATCGACGGTGAGGGTGGGGCACGCGGTCTGATCGGTATCAGCTGGCGGATCCTGGAAGCGGGCGTAGGGCTGCGTTCGTGGACGATCTCCTCGAAGGTGCTCGGCTCGCCCGCCGCCTATGTGACCAGGGCCACTGGCACGAGCGCCACCTCGGCGCTGGTCGAGCTCGCGCCGGGCGCGACCTACGATCTGCAGATCACCTTCACGGACGTGCTGGGGCGCAACTCGACGACCGCGATCGGCAAGGTGCTCGTGCCGCTCGACGATCGCTGGAGCGGGCTCCATTACCGAGGGCGCTGGCGCAAGCTCGAGCAGGCTGGCGCGTGGCTCGGCACTGTGAGTCGCGGCGGGAGCGGTGCGCAGGCGACCGCGACGCTCGGGGCGGGCCGGCCGGTATTCATGCTGCGTGGGGCGCCCGGTACGGCGAAGGTCGAAGTGCGTGAGGGCTCTCACCGGCAGGTGTTCGCGGTCGCGCATATCTCCGGCGGTGCTTCGCGCTTGGTGACCGGCGCAAACCGCTCTCGCGCGGGCGCAGTGAGCCTGCGGGTGCTCCACGGGACGGTCGATCTCGATGGCGTGGCTGTTGAAGGCTGACGTTGGCGCGGCCACGCGGGCGGCGCTGGCGACGGCCGGCGCATGCGTCGCGCTGCTGGCGTGCGCCGGCTCGCCCGCGCTGGCGGCCGCACCGAGTCCGGCCTACCAGGAAGCTCTCGACAGGACCGAGTCCTACCTGCAGAGCGCGCAGAACGCGGATGGCGGCTTCGGCGGCGAAATCGGTGGCAGCTCCGGCCCGGAAGTCAGCGCTTGGGCGGCCCTCGGGCTCGCTGCTGCTGGGATCAACCCACAGCAGCAAAAGCGCAACGAAGGCGACGACAGCGTGTACGCGTACCTCGCAGCGCACGCGTCCGAATTGACCCGCACCACCGACTATGCGCGAGAACTGCTCGTCGTCGACGCCGCCGGCACATCGCCTTACGA
>DATBZG010000078.1:0-11692 GCA_036513335.1 Solirubrobacteraceae bacterium
CCGTCGTGCACCAGCCACGACCAGCCCGAGCCGAACTGGTTGACGCCTGTTTCCTTCAGCTTCGCCTTGAAGTCGGCAAAGGAGCCAAACGTCGAGGCGATCGCGTCCGCCAGCTCGCCGCTGGGCTCGCCGCCCCCGTCCGGGCTCATGCTCTCCCAGAACAGCGTGTGGTTGTAGTGCCCGCCACCGTTGTTTTTGACCGCGCCAAGCTTGTCCGAGGGGACCTGGCTGAGGTCCTTCAGCACGTCCTCGATCGGCGTGTCCGCCAGCGATGTGCCCTCCAGCGCGGCGTTGACTTTGTCCACGTAAGCCTGGTGGTGCTTGTCGTGGTGGAATTCCATCGTCGCCTTGTCGATGTGCGGCTCCAGCGCGTCGTACGCGTAGGGGAGTGGCGGAACGGTGTAGGCCATAGGTCGTGTACTCCTTTTTGGGTATACGTCGAAGTTCGTGCGGTCCTCGCTGTTCTATCAAAGGCGACGCTGAGCGCTTGGCCGGGGAACCGGCGGTTAGGCTTCGCAGATGACCTCCATCGCCACAGGGCGGCCTGGCCGTCCCGCAGCCTGCACGCGCGAGACCGCGCTCGCGCTCGCCACCGAGCGCTTCCTCGCCGGCGAGCGCGTCGACGTGCAGGCGATCGCGCGCGAGCTCGGCCTAGCACGCGCCACCATGCACCGCTGGTTCCAGACCCGCGAGCTGCTGCTCGGCGAGGTCCTCGGCACGCTCGCCGAACAGCGTCTGCTGGCGATCCGCCGCGAGCTCGGCGGCAGCGGCGCGCCCGCCCTGCTGGAGACGGTAGACCGATTCAACCACGAGATCGCGGGGACCCGCGGCATGCGCGCACTGTTCGCCCAGGAGCAGGAGCGCGCGCTGCGCATCCTCACCTCCAGCGCCGGCGTCGTCGAGCCGCGCGTCGTCGCATGCGTTGAGCGGCTGATCGACGCCGAGGTGCAGCGCGGCGACTTCGACCCGCCGATGCCAGCCGCCGTGCTCGCCTACGCGATGGTGCGCCTCGGAGAGGCGTTCCTCTACAACGACGCGCTCGCCGGCATCCGCGACGACACCCAGCGTCTGCGCCAGGTGCAGGCCGCACTGCTGGGGCTCCGCGACAGCTAGCCCACGGCCGCGCAGACGCCCGCCCCCGACGCCGTATACGCTCGTGCCTGTCGGCCCAACTCGAGCGCCGGCAACCCCCCTGCGACCATGACCCGCCTCTCCAGCTACCTGCTGCCCACCGAGAAGGACGCACCCGCCGACGCGGAGGCGCTCTCGCACAAGCTCATGGTCAGGGCCGGCCTGATCCGCCAGATGGGCGCCGGCATGTGGACGTGGCTGCCCGCCGGCTGGCGGGTGCATCAGCGCGTCGAGGCGATCATCCGCGAGGAGATGGACGCGATCGGCGGACAGGAGATGCTGATGCCGGTGCTGCAGCCCGCCGAGGTCTGGCGCAAGACCGGGCGTCTTGACATCGAGGCGCTGTTCAAGCTCACCGACCGCAAGGGCTCCGAGCTCGTGCTCGCGATGACCCACGAGGAGGCCGTCACCTTCCACATCGCACAGATCGTGCGCTCCTACCGCGACCTGCCACTGATCGTCTACCACTTCCAGGTCAAGGAGCGCGACGAGGCGCGGCCCCGCGCCGGGGTCCTGCGCACGCGCGAGTTCATCATGAAGGACGCCTACAGCTTCGACCGCGACCTGGACTCGCTCGAGCGCAGCTATGCGCTGCACGTCGGCGCCTACGACCGGATGATGGAGCGCACCGGGCTGCGCTTCTACAAAGTCGAGGGCGACGTGGGGATGATGGGCGGCGTCGGCGCCCATGAGTACATGGCGCCGTGCGCCGCCGGCGAGGACGAGATCGTGATGGGGCAGGGCTATGCCGCCAACGTCGAGGTCGCGCTGAAAAGCCCCGACGTGCAGAAGGTGGGGGAGGAGTACTTCCGTGGGGGCGAGCCGCTGACACGCGAGCCGGCGATCGAGATCGGCAACATCTTCAAGCTCGGCACGCGCTACTCCGAGCCATTGGGCGCGCGCTTCATCGACGAGACCGGAGCCGAGCACCCGATCTGGATGGCCTCCTACGGGATCGGCCCCGCACGGATCGTGGCCGCCGCCGTGGAGCAGTTCGGCGACGAGCACGGCATCTCCTGGCCCAAAGCGCTCGCGCCGTTTGCCGTGCACCTCGTGAGCCTCGGTAAGCCCGGGACGCCCGAGCGCGATGCCGCGGATGCGGTGTATGAGACGCTCGTGCAGGACGGAGTGGAGGTCCTCTATGACGACCGCGATCTCGGGCCCGGAGAGAAGTTCGCCGACGCCGAGCTGCTCGGCTGCCCGCTGCGCCTGACGATCGGACGGCGCTCGCTGGAGTCGGGCGAGATCGAGGTGCAGCTGCGCCGTGGCCGCCAGCAGGCGCCCGGACTGCCGCTCGCCGGCGAGCCCCAGGAGCTCCTGCGCGCGGTGGACGAGCTGTGGCGAAACGCCCCCTAAGACTGTTCGGACTCGATCGCTCCGGGCCGCCGCCGCCCGAGACGCAGGCCGGAGCGCCGCTGCGGCCGTGGACGATCCCCAACGCGATCGGCTTCGTGCGCCTGGCGCTGATCCCCGCGTTCCTGATCGTGGCGCTCTCCAGCGCCGCCGGCACCGGCGCCGCCGAGGCGAGCATCTTCGGCGTGATCGGCTGGGGCGACTACGCCGACGGCATCAGCGCCCGCATCACCGGCCAGTACAGCCGCCTGGGCGCGCTCATGGATCCCGTCACCGACCGCCTGCTCGTGATCGCCGGTGTGGTCGTCACGTGGCACTTCCAGCTGCTGCCGCGGTGGGCGCTCGCCGTCCTGACCGTGCGCGAGCTGTTGATGCTGATCGTCGGGCGCTACATGCTCTCGCGCGGCGTCGAGCTGCGCATCAACTGGCCCGGGCGTCTCGCCGTGGCTCCCGTGATGGGCTCGTTCTTCTTCGCCATGACCACGCTCGGCAAATTCGCCGAAGTGCTGCTCTACGTCGGGCTCGCGCTGGCGCTCCTCGCCACCGTCCTCTACGCCCAGACGGGCACGCGCCAGCTGCGAGCGCTCGCCGACCCGTAGCCTCAAGCTCAGCTTGACCTTTTGGTCTATACTCCCGGCGTGGCCGGCCCAAGCCGGCGTGTTTCCCAGCCGCTTAGGCGCCGGAGAGGAGAAGTGCCCACGATGGACGAGACGTTTCCCGATCTTGGCTCGCTGACCGACGCCGAACTCAAAGACGTGATCTCGCAGCTGGCCGAGGAGGAGACCGAGATCTCCTACAAGCGGCGCATCCTGCACGGCAAGATCGACATCCTGCGCGCCGAGCTCGTCAACCGCCTGCGCCACAAGCACGAGGACGGCGACATCGCCATCACCGGCGACGACGTGCAGCGCCTCACCGACATCCTCACCAACCGCCAGGAGTAAAGGCGGCCATGGCCCTGCACTGCACCGAGTGCGGCTTTGTCAACGGCGAGGGAGCCAATTACTGCCAGCGCTGCGGGTCGCTGCTCGTACACGACGAGAGCGCCGGCAGTGGCGCGGGTGGGGATCCGGTCACCGCCACATACCGCATCGACGAGAGCGGCGAGCTCGTGCCCGTGGAGATCGAGCAGGTCACCGCGCACGGCCCCGCGCTGATCATCCGTGCGGGCGGCGGTCGTGTCGGTGAGAGCTTCGCGGTGGAGGGCGAGCGCATGAGCATCGGGCGGCGCCCCGACAGCGAGGTCTTCCTCGATGACATCACGGTCTCGCGCGACCACGCGCTGCTGATTCGCCGCGGCGAAGACTGGTATCTGGATGACTGCGGCTCGCTCAACGGCACCTACGTAAACCGCTCGCGGATCGACTCCCATCGCCTGGAGGAGGGCGACGAGGTGCAGGTCGGCAAGTACAAGCTCACCTTCCACGCGCGCTGATGAGCACCCAGGCGACACCCGCGGAAGTCGAGCAGATCGAGCTCGAACTGGCCGAGCAGGAGCACGTCGGGCAGACCGAGCCCGGCAAACGTCAGAAGTCGCTGACGATCGGCGCCGTCTGCAAGGCGCTCGCGCAGGAGTTTCCCGACATCTCCATCTCCAAGATCCGCTACCTGGAGGACCAGAAGCTCTTGACGCCGCGGCGCACGCCCGGCGGCTACCGCCTGTACACGCAGGGTGACGTCGCGCGGCTGCGCACGATCCTGCGTATGCAGCGCGACGAGTTCCTGCCGCTGCGCGTGATCCGCCAGGAGCTCGCCGCAGGACGCGGGGGGGCGGGGGGCGAGGGAACCGACATGCCGCCCGCTCCAGGCCGCGTTGGGCGCGAGAGCGCGCGCGGATGGCGTCCCAGCGTGAGCGTGCGCGAGTCCACCGGCGCCCTCTACTCGATCGACGACGTGCTCGAGGAGACCAAGGCCGAGGCCAAGCTCGTGCGCGAGCTCGAAGAGTTCGGGGTCGTCAAGGGGGAGATGCGGGGCGGCGTGCGCTACTTCGACGAGACCGAGCGCGAGATCATCGCCGCCGTCGCCGAGCTCGCCCGCTACGGGGTCGGCGGGCGAAACCTGCGCGTGTTCCGCTCCTCCGCCGACCGCGAGGCCAACCTGCTCCAGCAGATCCTCGCGCCTGCGCTGCGCTCGCGCAACCCCGAGCGGCGCAAGGAGGCCGTGGACGCGCTGGAGAACCTCGCCGCCGTCGCCACGCACCTCAAGCACCTGTTGCTGATCCGCGACCTGCGCAAGATCGTCAGGTGAGCGCCGCCGGCGCCGGTGAGCACCCGGAGCCGAGCGACCTGCGCTCGCTGATCCGCGAGATCCCTGACTTCCCCACGGCGGGCATCAGCTTCAAGGACATCACGCCGCTGATGGCCGATGCGCACGCGCTCAGCGACTGCGTGCATCGCCTCGGCGACTACGCCCGGCCGCTCGAGGTGGACTGCGTGGTCGCGGCCGAGGCGCGTGGCTTCCTGCTCGGGCCCGCGCTGGCGATGGACCTCGGCACGGGCTTCGTGCTCGCGCGCAAGCCGGGCAAGCTGCCCTACGAGACGGTCAGTGCCGAGTACCTGCTCGAGTACGGCTCAAACCAGCTCGAGCTGCACACCGACGCCGTCTCCGCAGGCAAGCGCGTGCTCGTGCACGACGACCTGCTCGCAACCGGCGGGACCGCGGCGGCGCTATGCGAGCTGGTCGAGCAGTTGGGCGGCGAGGTCGTCGGCTGCGGCTTTCTGATCGAGCTCGCCTTCCTCGACGGACGCGAGCGCCTGGCGGGACGTGACGTCCACGCCCTGCTCTCCTACGAGTCCTAAGCTTCGCCGCGTGCCCACAGCGCGCGCCAGCCGCACGATTCGAGCGCCTGCAGAGCAGTTGTGGGAGCTCGTGCGCGACCCGCACCACCTGCCGCGCTGGTGGCCGCGCGTGACGCGCGTGGAGGACGTCCACGACGGCGCGTTCACCGAGGTCATGAAAACGCGCAAGGGCAAAGTCGTGCGCGCGGACTTCGACGTCGTGCGCGTGGACGACGGCGAGCGGCTGGTCACGTGGGCCCAGCGCGTGGAGGGCACGCCCTTCGAACGGGTGCTGAGCTCGGCCGAGACCGACGTGAGGCTCATTCCCGTCGATGGCGCCACCGAGGTCACGCTCGAGCTGCGCCAGACGCTCGCCAAGGTTTCCACGCGCCGGGGCGTGCTGTCGGCGCTCGCGCCGCGCATCGGCGGGCGCATGGTTCGGCGCGCGGCCGAGGGCACGCTCGAGGAAGCGCTCACGGGGCTCGAGCGGATCAGTGGCTGAGCGGCCCGCAGCTCCCACGATGCGATGGTGGGGTTGGGGTGACCCGGCGCACGCGTCCGCGCTGCCCGCGCACGCGCTGGGCTTCCTGCGCGACAGCGCCGGGCTCGGAGAGCGCCCGCGACCACCCGTGGCGCTCAGCCGTGTGCAGCTGCCCGACGCGACGCTCGCACCAGACGTGCTGGGACAGCTGCGTGACGTCCTCGGCGCACACAACGTTCGCGACGATCACAGCGAGCGTGTGCTGCACGCAGCGGGCAAGGGCTACCCCGACCTCGTGCGCATGCGCGCGGGAGAGCCCGAGGGCGCACCCGACGCGGTGCTCTACCCGGAGAGCCACGAGCAGTTGCGTGCCGCGCTCGAGCTCTGTGCGCGCTCCTCGCTGGCGGTCGTGCCGTTCGGCGGGGGCACCAGCGTCGTCGGTGGCGTCGCACCGCTGCGCGGCCGACACGGCGGCGTGCTCGCGCTCGACATGAGCCGCATGGCCGCCGTGCTCGACCTGGACGTCGAGTCCGCGACGGTCAGCGTGCAAGGAGGGATGCGAGCGCCAGCGCTCGAGCGCCACCTCGCGACACGCGGGCTTACGCTCGGCCACTTCCCGCAGTCCTACGAGTACGTATCGCTGGGCGGCTGCGCCGCCACCCGATCCGCCGGACAGGCGTCCACGGGCTACGGCGCGATCGACAAGCTCGTGCTCGGGCTGCGGCTGGCCGCGCCCGCCAGCGAGATCCAGCTGCCCGCGCTGCCGGCAAGCGCAGCTGGGCCGAGCCTGCGCCAGCTGCTCATCGGCTCCGAGGGGACACTGGGAGTGATCAGCGAGCTCTCGCTGCGCGTCCGCCCCGCGCCGCACGAGCGCATCTACGAGGGCGTGTTCTTCGAAGACTTCGCCGCCGGCGAGCAGGCGCTGCGGACGCTCGCCCGCGAGCACGTGCTGCCGGATGTCGCGCGCGTCTCAGACGAGGCCGAGACGCGCATGTCGCTGGCGCTCGCCGGCAGCGGCGGGCTCAAGGGCCGCCTCGGGCGCGCCTACATCGGCGCGCGCGGATACGGTCAGGGATGCCTCGCGATCCTCGGCTTCGAGGGAAGCGCAGAGGACGTCGCCTACCGGCGCGGGCGCGCGCTCGAGCTCGTGCGCGCGGGCGGCGGGCTCGCCGTCGGGCGCTCGCCCGGCGAGGCCTGGAGCAAGGCGCGCTTCTCCGCGCCCTACCTACGCGATGAGCTGCTCACGCTGGGGGTGATGGTCGAGACGCTCGAGACAGCCACGCAGTGGTCGAAGCTGCGCCCGCTGCACCGCAGCGTGGGGGAGGCGATCTCGCAGGCGCTCAGCGACGCAGGCACGCCCGGTTTGGTCATGTGCCACATCTCCCACGTGTATGAGACCGGCGCCTCGCTGTACTTCACCTTCATCGCCCGACAGCACCAGGGCGAGGAGATCGCGCAATGGCAATCGGTGAAGCGGGCCGCGGGCGACGCGATCATCGCCGGTGGCGGCACGATCACGCATCACCATGCCGTCGGTCGCGATCACCTGCCGTGGATGGAGCGCGAGGTGGGTGTCGGGGGAGTTGCGGCGCTGCGGGCGCTCAAGGCCGAGCTGGATCCTGCCGGGATCATGAACCCTGGGAAGTTGTTGGCGGGGGGTTAGCGGCTGGGTGGGCTAACTGGCTGCCTCGACGGCCCCACACTTGCGCTTACGCTAAAGCTACTGCCTACCCATCCTGTTCGGCTCACCCGACTTCTGCGGAGGCTACTCGTAAGCTTGGGAATGCCCACAACGCGACTATGCAACTGAAACGACCGTCCGGCTGTTCCGTTGACCAGATTGCTTGACGAAGATCAGCTGCGCCGCTTCGCGACGCTGCTCCGCGAGCGCGCTGTCCCGCTTGATGAATGGACACGTCCGGGTCTTAACGACATGGACATCGACGCCACGATCAGCCCACTCGGGTTGAGGCTTCCACGCGAGGCTCGCATTTGGTGGCACTGGCGTGACGGAACGATCCACCGCGGCCGACGGAAACTCCCGGGACCTTGGCGCGAGGCGCTCTCCCTCCAAGGCGCGGTCGATCGATACCGAGAGCTCCGCCAGATCGCACGTGACACTGCATCCGACTGGCCACAAAACGATCCTGATCTGCTCTGGCACCCAAGCTGGCTGCCGATCATCGGGACGGCACAGCCGACAGCACTCGACTGCTCCGTATCGGTGGATGCCCCGACACCGGTAGTCCATGTCGATTGGGCGGACCTCGACCGGTCGCTGCAGCCGCGATTCAGCGTGCCGCGCGCGTCTTCGCTTGGAGAAATGGTCGACTGGTGGATTATGGCGCTCGAAGCCGATATCTGGTACTGGAACGAGGCAGACGGATGGTGGAGGACACGACGTGAGCGCCTCGACCCTCAGCTGCAGACAAATCCGCTGATCTAGGCGGGAGGTGCGCGTCACCAACGACGGGGCCCCGTGATCGTCCTCCAGAATTCGGTACCGCTACGGCATCTTGCTACTTCGTTCAACCGCCATGGCACAAACGTGGCATAATATTGGCATGACCAGAGTAAGAGTGAGCACCACCGTCGACGAGCGTCTCCTGGAGAGTGCTCGCCAGGCACTCGCACCGCTGACGGATGCCGCGATGCTCGACCAGGCACTCACGGCGCTTTTGGACCGCCATCGCGCAGCCGAGATCGACGCTTCATACGCGGCCTACGACGCGCACCCGCTCGATGAGCCCGACGCTTGGGGAGATCTGGGGTCGTTTCGCGAGGCAGCAGCGACATCGTGAGCGCTCCCCCGCTCCCGGCGAGGGGAGACGTGTGGTGGTGCGAGCTGCCGGAAATCGGCCGTCGGCCTGTCGTGGTTCTCTCCCGTGACGCGGCAATCCCGCGCCTGAGGCGCGCACTGGTCGCACCGTGCACGACCACCGTCCGCGACCTGGCGAGCGAGGTGCTCCTGGAGCCCGACCGTGACCCGGTCCCTCGCCGCTCCGCGACCAACCTCGACTCTGTCGAGAGCGTCTCCATTGCGGTCCTGGTGGAGCGCCTCGGACGCCTCGCCGACGACCGCATGCAAGAGGTCTGCGCGGCGCTTGACGTGGCCGTCGAATGCCACGGCTGATCTGACCCTTTCCTCGCCTGAGGGCCACGGTCGGACCTTGGATCGGAAGCCCCTCAGGGCCCGCGCCGCCCGATCAGGACCCGTCGTTCACGAATGGCTGGTAGGCGCGACAGGGCTCGTTGCGCAGGCTCGGGCAGGCGGGCAGCGCCGTCGGCACGCTCACTCCCGGCACGATCGGCAGGGTGAGGCTCGATGGCATGCTCGGCGAGAACGCGATCGACTCGTTCGCGGTCCCGCCTTCCGGCTGCGTTTCTCCGAACGACCACACCGGCTCCGTGCCGTTCGGCGCTGCGATCGTCACCCTGATGCGCGAGCCCGCACGGTAGGCGTGACCCTCGAAGTACAGCGGGATCGTCACCGGGACGAACTGTCCCGCGGGCATCGCTTCCTCGTCGGCAGCGACGAACGTCGGGATCGGCTGGAGTTCGGTGGGCTTCTGAGCGAACATGTTCTTCGCGCTGGTGGCGAGCCTGCGCTCGCTCGCCCGCAGCCACCCGTCCTGGACAAAGGTCTCGTTTCCGTCGGGGCGCACCTCGCTGACGGTCGCCTGGAAATCGACCTCTGGGGTCGAGGACTTGACCCAGAGATGGACCGCCCCGCCACCGATTGCGACGGTGTTGGTCGTGAGCGGCGCCGAGACGTAGGAGACGGCTGAGCCTTCCTGGGGCTGAGCCCATTTCCATTCCCACTGGGACGCATTGCCCCATAGCCCGCCTGAACCCGTGTTGCTCCCGTAGTCCGTCAGCGCAGTGGCCCTCGCGTTGGAGGTGTAGGAATCCACGCCTTCCGCTGTCGGCTTCTTTTCGCTGAGCGCGCCGCCTGCGCCGAGGTACCAGCTCTCCGCCTTGGTGGCGGGGATGGGGAAGCTTGAGAACGAGTCTTCGAATCCGGGGTACGGATCGCCGGGCGTCGTCGTCCCCAGGGGCGAGGCGCCTGCGCCGCTGTCGAACAGGATCCTGATCGACGGGAGTGCTTCGAAGGCCGCGAGGGCCGATTCGTAGGTCAGCTTTTCCTGGATCGGATCCGTCGGGAGCGTGACCACGTCGGTTTTCGCCAGCCCCATCGCTTCCTGGTAGATGACCGGGGCCGCGGCATGGATGACCGCGGCGTTGACGATCGGCGCCTGGTGGGCGACGTAGAGCTCCAAGAAGTCATACAGCCGGTCGAATGTGTATGGGTCGAGTGAATCGATGTGAGCGCCGTTGGTGAAGGTGAACCACTTACGGGTCGTGCCGGTGAAGTGCTGCGCGAGGTCGGCGCAGTGCCCGCCTGTCTGCTCGTCCTCCCACTGGCAGGCCATGAACGTCGGCACGTCGATCTTCTTCACAAACGTGACGGGGTCCAGCGGATCGGCGACCGGCGGGTTGTAGGTGGCATTGGCCTTGATCTTGGACATCAGGTTGGCGGCCTCGCCGTGCAGCGCCTGGTTGGCCTTGCACGTTTCGTCGCCTTCTTCGATGCGCGTGTTCGCCCACGCCTGACCGTGCCCCGGGCTGGCCGGTTCGGCGTTCTGTTGGCGTTGTTCGGCCCACGCGACCGCGAAGCCGGTGTTGAGGATCCCGCCGGGGTAGAGCGTCGAGGCCGTCGCGTCGATCGTGGACAGCGGCGCGATCGCCTCCAGGCCGGCCGGCTGTGTCTGTGCGGTGAACAGCTGACTGATCGCGCCGTATGAGATTCCGAGCATGCCGACCTTGTTGCCGAGCACCCACGGCTGGTGGGCGATCGTTTCGATCACGTCGTAGCCGTCGAGGTTCTGCAGCGTTTCGAAGAAGTCATAGGCGCCCCCCGAGCAGCCGGTCCCGCGCATGTTCACGTCGACCACGGCGAAGCCCATCAGGTTGGCGAGCACGGCGATGCCGTTTTCCGGGCCCGCGGGGTTGGCATAGCCGTAGCCCGAGTACTCGATCAGCGTCGGGTACGGAGGGGTGTAGCTCACCGACGGCACACCGGGAATCGGCAGGGTCGGGAAGTGAAACATCGACGGCACGCCGGGCTCGCCGGCCGGGCTGGTCGGCGGATGGACGTCGATCGCGAGCTTGGTGCCGTCACGCGTGGTCAGGTACGTGTAGCCGTTGTCGGGGATTTCCTGGTTGTAGACACTGGGGTCCCACGGCGCCGAGGCAGCTGTGTGGACGGTTGTCGGGCCGGACGTTTCGCCCGTCGAGGCGAGGCGAACCCGGTACTTCTTGCCGGGCTTCACGTTCCGGAAAAGCAAGCCTCCCTGCGGGTCGGCTTCCTGCGTGGACACGGTCGCGCCGCCCTTGTTCAACAGCGACATCTGCGCGTTCGCAGGCACGCCGGTGACATCGACCTGTTCGACGCTCCCCTGCACGGTGAAGGCCGACGCGCTCGCACACGTCAGCAGCCAGAGCGAGAGCGCTGCGAGCGCCACAACCGCGCCGGCCGGCGTCCGGCGCCGCCGCGCGGATCCCGGTGCCGAGTGGCCGTCACTTGTCAGGCTCGCCACCTGACGGTCTCTGTCACCTCGGCTGGTAGGCCGCACCTTTCGCCCCCGCTCCCCGTGGATTCCCTCTCATCGTCCCGGGCCGGCCTCCCATGGTCCGAACCCAGTCGGGGCGTTCTTACCCACGCGCGGGCGCTCTAAACCACATCCTTCGATGCGTGGCTCGAGCGCCGACCGCAGATCAGCGGCGAGAATGCGGCGAGAGGTGAATGGAGGCACGGTCGCGCGGGCCGGCGGTGAGCTTGTAGAGCACGTCCCCCCAAACCCAGCCGAGGTTGTCCACGCCGCCTGTGTAGAACGACACGACGCGGTAGCCGAGCGGCTCGAGCAGCGCGTGCAGAGCTTGGAACTGC
>DATBZG010000079.1:0-34830 GCA_036513335.1 Solirubrobacteraceae bacterium
GCGACCATCGAGTGGCTGCGACTCTGGCCGAACGCCGGCCCCTTCCCGCAGCTGTGACACACCTTTGCCATCCGCGGCAGTCTAGCCGCTCTCGAGCTCCGCCCGTAGCGTCGCCATGCGCATGACGGCCTCGGCCGCGTGTCGACCCTGGTCGCGCTTGTCCCCGCCGGCGCGTGCGAGCGCCTGCTCCATCGTCTCGCAGGTGAGCACGCCGAACGCGCACGGCACGCCCGTATCCAGCTGGACGCTCATCACTCCGCGGGCGGTCTCCGTGCAGACGTAGTCGTAATGGTCCGTCTCTCCGCGGATGACAGCGCCGACGCACGCGACGCCCGCGAAGCGCCCGGATCTCGCGGCGTAGCTGGCCGCCAGCGGCAGCTCGAATGCGCCGGGCACGTCGAAGATCTCGACGCGCAAGTGGCCTTCGAGGGCGAACGCTGCGCGCGCTCCCGCGACCAACCGCTCGGCTAGGTCCTCGTAAAAGCGCGCGACGACGATCGCGAAGGCGGCAGGCCCCGCGTCCGTCACTTGCGGCGCTCTCCCTGACGGCGCTCGCCGTGCAACATCTCGTCGTCGAGGTTCAGGCCCTGGTGGTGCAGGGTGTGTCCCATGCGCTCGGCCTTGGTGCGCAGGTACGCCTCGTTGTGCTCGTTCGGGGCGTGCTCGATCGGTATCTGCGCGCTGACAGACAGACCGTATCCCTCCAGGCCGCGGATCTTCTTCGGGTTGTTCGTGAGAATGCGGATCGAGCCGAGCCCCAGATCGACGAGGATCTGCGCGCCGATGCCGTAGTCACGCAGATCCGCCGGCAGCCCGAGGCGCTCGTTGGCTTCGACCGTGTCGAGACCGTCCTCCTGCAGGCGATATGCGCGCAACTTGTTCAGCAGGCCGATCCCGCG
Organism: Solirubrobacteraceae bacterium; assembly: GCA_036513335.1. GTDB lineage: Bacteria > Actinomycetota > Thermoleophilia > Solirubrobacterales > Solirubrobacteraceae > Palsa-744. The sequence goes on from DATBZG010000079.1 coordinate 900, forward strand.
GCCCTCCTGGGAGAGGTACAGCAGCACGCCCTGGCCTTCGCGCTCGATCATCGAGAGCGCCGATTCCAGCTGCTCGCCGCAGTCGCATCGCAGCGAGTGGAACACATCGCCGGTCAGACACTCAGAATGCACCCGCACGAGCACGTCGGACTGCCCATTGACGTCGCCCTTGACGAGCGCCACGTGGTGCTTCTCGTCGACCAGCGAGCGGTACCCGACCGCCTCGAAGTCGCCGAAGGTGGTCGGCAGGCGCGTGGAGACCACGCGCTCGACCAGCTTGTCGTGGCCGCGCCGATAGGCGATTAGGTCGGCTACCGTGATCATGCTGAGCCCGTGGCGCGCGCAGTACTCGGTCAATTCCGGGACCCTGGCCATCGTGCCGTCGTCGTTCATCACCTCGCAGATCACCCCGGAGGGGTTCAGCCCCGCCAGACGCGCAAGATCCACGGCCGCCTCGGTCTGACCGGCACGCTCGAGCACGCCCCCCGAGCGGCTCTTCAGCGGGAACACGTGTCCGGGCTGCACGAGGTCTGACGGGCGGCTCTCGGGGTCGATCGCCACCTGGATCGTGTGCGCGCGGTCGTGCGCGGAGATGCCGGTGGTGACGCCCTCGCGGGCCTCGACGGAGACGGTGAACGGCGTTTCGAACGGCGACTCGTTCTTGGAGGCCATCAGGTCCAGCTTGAGCTCGTCGCAGCGCTCGGCCGTCAGCGACAGGCAGATCAGGCCGCGCCCCTCCTTGGCCATGAAGTTGATCGCCTCAGGCGTCGCAAACTGCGCCGCCATCGTCAGATCGCCCTCGTTCTCGCGGTCCTCGTCGTCGCAGACGACGACCATCTTGCCCTCGCGGATGTCCTCGATTGCCCGCTCGACGGTGGCGAACGGCGTGGTGGTATGCGAGCTGCTCATGCGTGTTCTCCATTCTCCTCTGACGAGTCCGTAGGGCTCGTCATGAGTCGCTCGACGTGCTTGGCAAGTATGTCCACCTCGATGTTCACACGCTGACCCTCGCCGATCGCTCCGAGGTTGGTGCGCTCGAGCGTCTCCGGGATCAGCGAGACCGCGAAGCCATCGTCGCGCAGGGCGCTGACGGTCAGGCTGACGCCGTCGACCGCGACGGAGCCCTTCTCCACGAGATAGCGTGCGAGCCGCGTCTCCAGATCGATCTCGAGCACCCTCGAGAAGCCGTCGGGACGAATCGCGCGAACCGTTCCCATGCCGTCGACATGGCCCTGCACCACATGGCCGCCGAGGCGATCCTGTGCGCGTAGCGCGAGCTCGAGGTTCACGGGTGCGCCTTGCCGCAGCCCGGCGAGCGATGAGCGCTGGAGCGTCTCGTGCATCGCCTGCGCCTGGAAGCCGTCTCGATCGATCTCGATCGCCGTCAGGCAGACGCCGTTGACCGCGATCGAGTCGCCCTCGCGCAGCTCGCCGACGAGGCGGCTGTCGATCCTCAAGGTCGCCCCGTCCTCGTCCTCGCGCACCTCGGCGACGCTGCCCAGCTCGGCGATCAGTCCTGTGAACATCTGCTCTGCCCCCTCGGCCACATGGCTCTCACCACTCCCGCAGGCGCGCGGAGATCAGGAGGTCCTCGCCAATACTCCGACACCCGAAGGAGAGGGCGTGCAGCGCCTCGGAGATGCGCGCGACGCCTTCGCCCTCGAGGGGATCGCGTGCGGCGCTGCCGCCGAGCAACAGCGGCGCGAGGAACAGCCGGATTTCGTCGATCTCGCCGGCATCGAGGAAGGCACCGGCGAGGTGCGGACCACCCTCGAGCAGCACCGACGCGACGTCCATCGCGCCGAGCTGATCGAGCGCCGAGCGCACGCGCGCGGGCTCATTTTCACCGGTCGCGACGATCACCTGCACGCCGGCCGCCTCCAGCGCGTCGACGTCCGTCCGGGCTGCGGCTCGTGAGACGACGATCGTCAGCGGGATCTCAGCTGCGGCAGCCACGAGCTGTGAGTTCGGCGGCAGTCGCGCCAGCGAGTCGAAGACCACGCGCCGCGGCTGTGCGAGCGGCTCGGCGGGCAGCCCGTCCGGGCGCGCCGTCAGCTGCGGATCGTCGGCCAGAGCGGTCCCGATGCCGACGACGACGGCGTCCACGGAGGCGCGCCAGCGGTGTGCCAGCTCGCGGCTCTGCTCGCCGCTGATCCACTTCGAGTCGCCGGTGCGCGTGGCGACCTTGCCGTCGAGCGTCATCGCCGACTTGAACAGCACCCACGGGCGCCCGACGCGCGCGTGCTTTCGAAAAGCCTGGTTGAGCAGCCGCGCGCTGGCGGCGAGCTCGCCGGTGGCGAGCACGACCTCCACGCCCTCGTCACGCAGGATTCCCAGACCGCGGCCGGAGGCCTTCTCCGTCGGGTCATCCGAGCCGACGACCACGCGCCTGATGCCCGACTGGAGGATCGCATCGGTGCACGGCGGCGTCTTGCCCTCGTGGCAGCACGGCTCGAGTGAGACGTAGAGCGTGGCGCCGGCGAGGTCGGCCATGCCGCACGCCTCGATCGCGTTCACCTCTGCGTGGGCGCCGCCGTACTCCCTATGCCAACCCTCACCGAGGATCTCCCCGTCGCGGGCGACGACGGCCCCCACGACCGGGTTGGGCTTGACCGTGGCGGCGCCGTTGCGCGCGAGCTCGATCGCCCGCGCCAGGCATAGCTCGTCGGTCTCCGTCGATGTCGGCATCTCTTAGAGCAGGATAACCCGGCCACGGGCGCTCGCCGGGCTACCTGGCGCAGCGTCCTCCGCGCAGCCGGTAGATCTTCATGGCGGGCCCGGGGCGCACATATGTCATCGGGTAGTAGTCGAAGCTCCAGTCGAAGTTGAAGGCGACCGGCGTTTCACCCTTTGCATACGGAGACGAGCGGAACACGAGTTCGCCCACCCGCGCCAGCTTGCGGTAATAGGCGATCGCGTTCGGCACGGCTTTCGGATCTGCGAACGCGCGCCCGTACTCGGTCGAGCCGACGATCACCCAGCAGTAGCCTTCGCGCTCGTAGAAGTCGATCAGGGCGGGATAGAGCGTCGTCTCGTAGTTCTCGAGGCCAACTGCGGGCCGGATGAAAGCTGGCGCGATCGTGCCAGCCGTTGTTACTCGCCGGAACAGCGCGGGATACAGCTGCCAGCGCAGCGGGTTTGCTGCGGTCGAGGTCCCGGGGCGGACTTCGCGCGCCCATTCCTCGGGCTCGACCGGCTCGGCGACGACCTTGGCGCCAGCGGGTATGTGCTTGAGCATCCAGCTACGCGTGAGGTTGCGGGTGTCGACGCGCGAGAGCACGATCCCCGAGTGGATGCTGTAGACGAGCCCCTGCACGAGTACCCCGGCCACGAGCAGCGCCGCGAGCGCGGCGCGACGTGCGCCGGCGCCCTGCTCGCGCACCGCCCAGCTGAGCACCTGTGCGACGAAGAACGCCGCGAGCAGGCACACGATCGGGAAGATCGGCATCAGCCAGCGCCCGAAGTAGCGACCCTCCGTTCCCATGAACGCCAGGAACAGGAGCGCGGCTGGAACCAGCAGCCACCCGAGGGCGCGCTCACGGCGCCAGACGCAGATCGCGCCGCCCAGCGCGGCGATCGACGGTGCCCACCCGAGGCCCCAGGTGAACGACCACAGGTAGTAGACGAGCCCGCCTTCTTTCGGTGCCCCCAGCTTCCCCTGCGATTCGCCGGACAGCGTCGACTGGTGAACGAGTTCGGCGTGGAAGCTTTTGTAGTCGAGGAGGGCGTACGGGTTGGCGATGAGGAAGGCGACGAGCGCCAGCAGCCCCGCCACCGCGAGGCCGCCGATCGCGCGCCGTGCGGCCTTCGCGCCACCGTCCAGACAGCGCATCGCGATCGCTGCGAGCAGCGGCACGAGCACGATGCCCGCCGTGTACTTGGTGGCGCACGCCAGCCCCAGGCCGATGCCGGCGAGGAGATAGTCGCGCACACGGCCTTTCCTGAGGACCCCGGCGGTCCCCAGCAGGGAGAGCGTCGCCGGCGCGAGCGTCGGGGCGTCGTTGAGCGCGAGGTGGGCGTAGAACACGGGCAGGAAGGCGACCGCCTCGATCGCCGCGGCGAGCAGACCGACCGCGCGACCCCACAGCCGGGCGCCGGTGAGGTACAGCAGCCACAGCGCAATCGTTCCGAGCACGGCAGCGGCGACGCGGGCAAGCGTGTAGAGCGCGGCCGGGTCGTGCGTGTATGCATGCACCGCTCCGCTCGCGCCGCCATACCAGACAGCGAACAGACCATGCAGCACGTACGTGAAGGCCGGCGGGTTGGCGAAGTATTTCGGGTTGAGCGTGCCATGAACGAACATCTCGATCGCGTGCGGCACGAAGTGGTCGGCCTCGTCGGCGTTGTAGGCATATGGCAGCCCCTGGCGCACACCCCACAGGCGCAATCCCAACCCGACGGCAAGCACGATTGCCAGGCCAGACCATGCCCAGCGACGGGTCAGGTCATTCGCTGGCGGGGTCTGCTCGCGGAGCGCCGGTCGCTCAGCAGTTGCCATACACCGCGTAGAAGCTGTTTGTGTAGAGGCGCTTGAAGCCCGTCGGCGGGATCTGGTCGCTCGGCTGGTCTCCGACATCGACGATCGCATCGACGAACACCGCGTCGCCCAACGGGTACACCGCGATGCTGCCGGCACGGATGCGCCGCTCGAGCGCGGGATCCCCATGTTCGGCGTCCGCGCGCGCCTGGCTGCGGGCGAGGATGTCCTTCTGGTTGACGCTTCCCAGGATCCAACGGGCGTCGGGGATCAGCTTGTTGTCTGGCAGGCTCACCAGCGGGCATCTGCGCAGCTCGTGCTGCACGGCGGGACTGGCGAGCGCGGCCGCGAGGCCCTTGTGGAAGTCCTCGTGCTCGGCGAGGGTCGTGCGCAGGCTGGACAGGCTGATCGTCGCGGCGGCGGAGAGCGCGCCGTATGCGACGAGCACCACAGCCGCGGCGATCCAAGCTTGGCGCAGCCGCGAGCCACGCTCGAGCATCGCCCAGCCGCCCACTGTGACCGCGCAGAAGGGCAGTAGCGCAGTGGCCGCGCCGAGCAGGTAGCGGTCGACCACCGAAGCACCGACCGCGCCCTCAGCGACGTACACGCCGAGCAGTACCAGGAACGTCGCCAGCGGCACGAGCGCCCGCCTCGGTGCCATCCAGACCGACAGGCCGATTCCGATCAGCCCTCCGACGAGCACCGGTAGGTGATCGATGCGTACCCCGTAGCTCCACACCGAGCCGAGGACATCGCCGAACCCTTGCGTGCGTTCGAGTTCGGCGGCGAGGCCGGCTGTCGCGGTGAGCGAATAGAGCGGGTTGCCGGTGATGATCCCGTCCACAGCGAACCAGATGACGGGGGCGATCGCCGCGAGCGCGAGGTAGCGGGCCCGTGTTGAGTTGGGCGCGCGCCAGGAGCACCACAGCCAGTAGACGCCGCTCAGCACCCACGCGTCGGGGCGCAGAAGTCCGGCGGCGGCGAGCGTCAGGAAGACCGGCCAGCCACGACGGGGCTTTTCCACCTCGAGCACGACCGCCCACACGACAAGCGCCACATAGGAGATGTCCAGATATCCCTGCGCGGCGAGGTTCTCTACGAAGAAGCGGCTCAACAGCAGCAGCGCCGCCACGAGACCCACGACGGGCCCGAAGCACAGGCGTCCAAGGCGATACATGCCGGCCACGGCGGCAACGAACGAAGCGATCGAGCCGAGCACCATCAGCCTCGCCCCTCCCTGGCCGAAGATCGAGCAGAACGCACCGAAGGCGATCGCCAGCGGATGCTCGGTCGGCGCGCGGTAGACGCTGAAGTCCGGCAGGTGCAGGTGCAGCAGGTCGCGGCCCCACAGCAGCGCGTAGAACGAGTCGTACGTTGGATAGGTGGGAAATGCGAAGTAACCGATCAGCGCCGCCACGCACAGCGCCAGGAACGCAATCGCCTCCCAGCCCGCCGGCGCCGCACGCGCCCGCGCAACCCAGTTCGAGCCCGGCCTGCGCCGAGTGAGTGTCGCGCTCTCCATCTAGCCTTGGTTCATAGGGTGACCCACTGGGCGGGCGAGCCGATACCGCGCCGGATGGGGCGGGCTCTACATTTAGCGCCAAGACCGCGACCTGCGCTTTGGGATACTGCCTGCAGAGGAGTCTAGGCAATCGAGGTCAATGAAGCTCATCATCCAGATCCCATGCTTCAACGAGGCCGAGCAGCTGCCACAGACGCTGGCCGACCTTCCACGCGCGGTCGAGGGCTTCGATCTCGTGGAGTGGCTGGTGATCGACGACGGCTCCACCGACGACACCGTGGAGGTGGCGCGCGCCAACGGCGTCGATCATCTCGTGCGTCTGACGAACAACAAGGGGCTGGCGGCGGGCTTCCAGGCGGGCATCGACACCGCACTGAAGCTCGGGGCGGACGTGATCGTGAACACCGACGCGGACAACCAGTACTACGGAGCGGACGTCGCCCGGCTCGTGAAGCCGATCATCGAAGGTCGCGCCGATATGGTCGTGGGCGACCGCGAGGTGGGCGGCATCGAACACTTCTCGCCGCTGAAGAAGACGCTGCAGCGCCTCGGCTCGTGGGTGGTGCGTCAAGCGTCCTCGACGTCCGTCCCGGACACGACCTCGGGCTTTCGTGCGTACAACCGCGAGGCGGCGATTCAGATGATGGTCGTCTCCAAGTTCACCTACACGCTCGAGACGATCATCCAGGCGGGCAAGCTGCTGGTGGCGATCGACCACGTCCCGGTGCGCACGAACCCGAAGACGCGCGAGTCGCGGCTGTTCCCGTCGATGAGCGCCTACGTGCGGCGCAACGCCGTGTCGATCTTCCGCATCTACGCCCAGTACGAGCCGCTGCGGGTGTTCTGGAGCCTCGCGCTGCTGATGGGCCTGGCCGCCGCGGGCGTGTGGATTCGCTTCGTCGTGGCCTACGCGGAAGGCAACGGCAAGGGTCACGTGCAGTCGCTGATCCTCGGTGCGGTGCTGTTCATGGCTGCGGTTGTGTTGTGGGCGCTCGGCGTGATCGGCGACCTGCTGGCCGCCCAGCGCGTGATGACGCAGCGCACCTATGAGCGGGTACGTCGGATCGAGCTGCAGCTGGGTGTCGAGCCATCGCACTACGAAGCCAGCGAGCAGCGTGAGACGGTGCAGCTGTGAGCGGCGTCACGGTCTCCGAGCAGGGTGTCGTCACTGGTAACACCTACGACAAGTACGGCTCGGGAAACCCCGTGGTGCGGCGTCTGATGGCCGGCTTCGAGCGCCAGCTCGATGAGCTGTTCGAGTTGGCGGCGCCGAGCTCGGTGCTCGACGTCGGCTGCGGTGAGGGCGTGCTCGTGCAGCGCTGGGCACAGCAGCTGGCAGAGCGCGATCCGGCGGCGCCCCCGCGCGTGGTGGGCATCGACCTGGAGGAGGAGTCGATCCAGGCGGGCTGGGCCGAACGTCAGGCGCCGAACCTCGAGTACCGCGTGATGGAGGCATCCACATCGTCCCCGGAGGGGGACCTGCCGTTCGCCGAGGACGAGTTCAATCTGGCAAGCGCGATCGAGGTGCTCGAGCACGTGCCCGACCCCGAGCGCACGGTCTCCGAGATGGCGCGCTGCGCGCAGCGCCACCTGCTCGTGTCGGTTCCGCGGGAGCCTCTGTGGCGCATGCTGAACATGGCGCGCGGCGCGTACTGGCCGGCGCTCGGCAATACGCCGGGACACCTGAACCATTGGTCCCGAGGCTCGTTCGTCAAGCTCCTCTCCCGTCACGGCGAGGTCGTCGAGGTGCGCTCGCCGTTCCCCTGGACGATGTTGCTTGTCCGCCTCTAGCAGCGCTCGCTCCTACGGGTCGGGGGCGCGGATCCTGTCCATCGGGATCGCCTCCACGGGCCTGCTGACGTTCGCCTACTTCTCGATCGCGAGCCACGTGTTGGGCGCAGAATCGGCGAAGCTGCTCGACGTCCTGTGGTCGGTGATGTTCGTGATCATCTCCGTGATCTACCGGCCGATCGAACAGCTGCTCTCGCGCACGATCGCCGAACGACGAGCACGCGGGCACGCGCAGCACACGCTACGCGTGCCGATGCTGATCCAGGCGAGCTTCGCGCTGATCTTCCTGATCGTCGCGCTCGCGCTGCACGACGAGCTGGTGAACCACGTCTTCCAGCATCAGAGCGCCCTGTACTACGTCCTCGTCGTGGGGACACTCGCCTACGCAGCGAGCTACTTCGCGCGGGGCTGGCTGGCCGGTCATCAGCGCTTCGGGCTGTTCGGCGGCCTGGTGTTGATGGAGTCGACCTCCCGGATCAGCTTCGCGATCGCGGTGGCGCTGGGCATCGCCAGCGGACAGACGGCGGTCGCGCTAGGCATCGCGGCCGCACCGTTCGTGTCGCTGGTGGTGGTGCCGGTGGCGTTCGCCCGCACGCGGCGCGACCGCACACTCGTGAGCGCGCCGCTGGAGGCCGCACTCGCCGGCGCGGCCGGCGGCCCCGCGGACGCCGGGATCCTCGTTGAGGAGGTCGACGAGGCCGATGCGGCGCTCGCCGGGGTGGGTGGAGACTCGATCGAGGGCGTGCAGGAGACAGCGGCGCACAACGACCTGTCGCTACGTCGCGGCGGCGGCTTCGCGGTGTGGGTGTCGAGCATCATGCTCGCCGAGCAGACGTTGTTGAACGCCGCGGTCCTGACCGTCGATGCGACCGCGCACAACGGGGCGCTGGCGGGCATCGTGTTCAACGTGCTGCTGATCGCGCGCGCGCCGCTGCAGCTCTTCCAGGCGATCCAGACCTCGCTGCTGCCGCATCTGACGGGGCTGGAGGCAACCGACGGGCACGAGTCGTTCGCGCGTGCAATCCGCGTCACGATCCTTGCGATCGCGGGCTTCGCGGCGGCGGTTGCACTCGGCCTGCTGGTCGTTGGCCCGTTCGCGCTGCGCCACGTGTTCTTCGGGCAGGCGTTCGACTACAACCGCTTCGGCCTCGCGCTGATCGGCGTGGGCATGGGACTTCACCTGACCTCCGGAACGCTCAACCAGGCGGCCCTTGCTCGCGATCGAGCCCGTGCGGCCGCGAGCTGCTGGCTGTGCGCGGCGGCCGCATTCCTCGTATGGATGCTGGTCTCCCCCGTCGGTGAACAGCTGCTGCGGGCGGAGGTCGGCTACGCGGGCGCCACCACGATTCTGGTGCTTCTGCTGGGCGCGCTCTACAGGCGCGGCACGCCCGCCGGTGGCCTCGGCGCGATCAAGACTCAGGCAGCCTCGACGGACGCGGCGATCGCCAGATAGGACGCGGCCGGGTCCGACGCGGAGAAGATCGCTGAGCCGGCGACGAAGATGTTCGCGCCACCCTGGCGGCATTGGGGCGCGGTATGCGGATCGATGCCGCCATCCACCTCGACGGCGACGTCGGCGCCGACGAGCGCGCGCACGCGCGGGAGCTTATCCAGCGAGTGCGCGATGAACGGCTGCCCGCCCCAGCCCGGGTTGACGGTCATGCACAGCGCGAGGTCGATCGCTTCGGTGACCTCCGCGAGCGCGCCCACGGCAGTGGCGGGGTTGATCGCGAGCCCCACGCAGGCGCCTGACTCTCGGATCAGGTTGGCCGTGTAGGCGACGTGCGGGGTGGCCTCCGCGTGGAAGGTGACCGAGTCAGCGCCTGCCTTGATGAACTCGCCCACCTGACGCTCGGGCCGCTCGATCATGAGGTGTAGGTCGAGCATGGCGCCCGCCTCGTGCACGGTGTCGGCCAGCGCTGAGACGACGACCGGGCCGAGCGTGATCGGCGGCACGAAGTGGCCGTCCATCACGTCCACGTGGATCACCCGAGCACCTGCGTCCAGCACCTCAGAGACCTGCTCGCGCAGACGCCCGAAGTCCGCCGAGAGGATCGACGGCGCGACGCGCACGCTGCTCAGAAGCTCAGAGGCCGAGACGGTCATGCGCGCACACTACGCCTCAGACTTCCTGAAGCATCGAGTCCCCGCAGTTGTTGCACTTGAGGATCGCGGTGGAGGACATCCTCACGATCGTTGAGTGCTCGCCGCAGTTGGGGCACACGGATGTGAGCTCGAAGCGGTGCAGGCAGTAGACGCAGCGGTAGCGCCCGGGAAGGTTCGTCGGGCGCAGCCACGGCTCGCCGCAGTTGGGGCACTTCGGGCCGAGGTCGATGTTCGCTCGGGACGGCGCCTCCGGCTCGCCCTCCACCGCTCAGCTCCTTCGCAGTCGGGATATGAAGAAGCCTGCCGTCCCGTCGCGGTGCGGCAGGGTCGCGACGACGTGATCGAGCGTGAATTCGGGCTGGGAATCCAGAAACGCGGCGATCAGGCGCTCATTCTCGGTGGCAGAGATCGTGCACGTAGAGTAGACAAGCACGCCTCCCGGACGTAGAGCTCCGGCTCCGGCGGCAAGAATTCCTGCTTGAACGGTGGCCATCTGTGCGACTGCAGCGGGTGTCACACGCCAGCGCAGATCGGCCCTGGCCTGCAGCGTGCCGAGCCCTGAGCACGGCGGATCGACGAGCACGCGGTCAAAGACCGCGCCCTCTGGCCGTGCGTCGGATGCGTCGCCGAGCTCGACGCGGATGTTGGGGCAGTGCAGGCGCCGGGCGGTACGCGCGAGCGCTCCTGCCCTCCCGCGGTCGCGCTCGACGGCCACGACCTCCCCGCTCCCGTCCATCAGAGCAGCGAGGTGGGTGCTCTTTCCCCCCGGCGCGGCGCACAGGTCGAGCACGCGCTCGCCTGGAACTGGAGCAAGCGCGTGGGCGACACGCATCGCGGCCCGCGACTGCGCGAGGAAGGCGCCCTGCTGCCAGAGCTCGGAGGCGTGGCTGTCGAATGGCCCCTCGAGCACCACCGCCTCCGCGATCGCAGGGTCGCGATGCGTGGGCACCGGCAGCCGTGCGGCGAGCTGGGCCGCATCGTTGACGAGCGTGTTCGCGCGCAACGCCACCTCGCTCGGCTCGTTGTCGCAGGCCATCAGCGCGCATGCTTCGGTGGCACCCAGCTCATCCCACCACAGTCGCGCGATCCACTCGGGGTGGGAGTGCTTGACGGCCGCCAGCTCGGGGGTCTCCTCGCTGAGCGTGCCGAGCAGCGCCTGCGCTCCTTCGCGGGCCGCGCGCCGCAGCACGGCGTTGACGAGGCTGTGTCCGGCACGGCTGGACGGGCTCTTGGCCTTGGCCAGCTCGACCGCGTCCGCCACGACGGCGTAGTCGGGCGCGCCACGGAGATAGAGCAACTCATAGAGACCGAGTCGCAGAGCCGCCAGCAGCGGCGCATCGAGCGTGGCGGCGGGCCGCTCGGCGAGGCGCTCGATCAGGTGGTCGAGGGTGCCCTTGCGCTGGACCGCACCGTAGGCGAGGCGCATCGCGAGTGCGCGGTCGCGCGGCTCGAGCCCGGCGGCCTCGGCCTGCAGCGCACGGTCGGCGTACGCGCCCTGCTCAAAGACGCGGCGCAGGACGGCGTAAGCACAGACCCGCGCGGGTGCAACTGTGACGGCCGGTGCGTGGGACACGGTCTGCATCATCGGTTATCCGGTCCGGCTCAAGCCGCTGGGCACGAGCGTTTGTGCGATGTCGCCGGCAAGGGCGACTGCCTCGAGCTCGGTGAGCGTCGCGACCGTCACGCGGATCGCGGGCGAGCAGCCCGCCAACCGGTAGGGCTCCCCCGGCGCTACCACCCAGCCCCGCTGCATGAGAGCTCCGACGGTGCCGGCTTCCTCGGGAACGGGGATCCACACATTCAGTCCGGAGGCCCCGCGGGCTTGAACTCCGTGTCGATCGAGCTCGGCCAGCAGCCGCTTGCGCCGCTGCGCGTATGTCGCGCCGGCGCGCGCGACCAGGGCTTGGACCTCCGGATCGCTGTAGAGGCCGAGCACGAGACTCTGCAGGACGTGGCTGACCCAACCCGGCCCGCACTGCTGGCGACCCTGAACGTGAGCGATCGTTCCTGCGTCGCCGGCGAGGATGGCGAGACGCAGGTCCGGGCCGAGCGCCTTGGCCACCGAGCGGGTCGCTGCCCAGCGCTCGGGACGGGCTCCGGGGGAGAGCAGGCTGTGCAGCGGCGCGCCGGCGACCGGCCCCAGGTGATCGTCCTCGATCACCAGCGTGTTGGGAAACTCGCAGAGCACCGCTCCGAGCTCATCGGCACGCGCGCCGTCGATCGCCGCGCCGGTGGGGTTCTGCCCGCGGGGTGTGAGGACCGCCGCGAGCGCGCCTCGGTGGAGGGCGCCGGCCAGCTCGCCGGGCAGCATGCCACGCTCGTCGATCGCGACAGGCTCGAGCAGAAGACCGAGCGCTCGCAGCAGATCGTAGAGCGCCACGTAGCCGGGGTTCTCAACGGCCACGCGGTCGCCCGGGCGCAGGTGCGCCTGCAGCACCCGCTCGATCGCGTCCATGGCGCCGCTGACGATGCACAGATGCGCCCCCGGCACGCCGTCAGCACGCAGATGCTCGCGTGCGAGATCGAGCATCGCGGGCAGGGCCTGTGGCTCGCCGTACAGGCGCGCGGGAAGCTGACAGCGCGCCAGCGCCCCTGCGAGGTCCGGCAGGAGAGCCGGATCGGGATTGCCGCGGGAGAGGTCGCGTGCGCCGGGCGGCACCGGCAGAGGCGTCCGTGGCGAGCCGATCGGCGCTCCGGAGCCGATGCGAGTACCGCGTCGTGGCTCGCTGAGCACGACACCGCGCCGGCGCAACTCCGCAAGCGCGGCGGCAACGGTCACGGCGCTCAGCCCCACCTGCCCGGCGAGCCTTCGAATCGACGGCAGCCGCTCGCCGGACGCGAGCTCACCGCGGGCGACGCCCTCCTCGATCGCCTGGACCAACTCAGCCGCGCTGTCCGCTTTTATCCGATACTGTTTCATCTCAGATATCATTCTGTACTATTACAGACATCGGCACAGGAGGTCACCTTGCCTGCGCAGGCCAGCCGCGCAACCACCCCAGCCTCTCCCCCTTCCGATCGCGTGCGGCTGCGCCGCAAGCGCGAGCGCGGCAATTACGACCGCGACGTCATCGACGCGATCCTCGACGAGGCGCTGATCGCGCACTTGGGCATCGTCGACGAGGACGGCCAGCCGTTCGTGATCCCCACCCTGCACGCGCGTAGCGGCGACATTGTCTACTGCCACGGCTCGACGGCAAGCCGGACGTTGCGGGCCCTGGCGAACGGCGCGCCGGTCTGCCTGACGGTGTCGTTGATCGACGGCCTGGTGCTAGCCCGCTCAGCGATGCACCACTCGGCCAACTATCGCTCGGCGCTGCTCGTCGGCCGCGCCCGCTTGGTGGAGGACGAGGCCGAGAAGCGCGCTGCATTGGAGGCGGTGGTCGAGCACATCGTCCCGGGACGCTCGAGGGACGTGCGCGCGCCCACGGCGAACGAGCTGAAGGCAACGTCGGTGCTGGCGATCCCGATCGAGGAGGCCTCCGCGAAGGTTCGCTCGGGCGGCCCGATGGACGACGAGGAGGACTACGAGTTGCCCGCGTGGGCCGGCGTGATCCCGCTCGTCAGCCGGCCACTCGCACCCGAGCCGGATGCGCGGCTGCGCGCGGGAATCCCCGCTCCGTCATATGTGACCGGCTACGCACGACCGGGAAGGCCGTGACCGCGTAGGTAGGCACCGGCATCCATCGCCCGCCCGCCGGGCGGCTGCACGACGAGCAGCTCGAGCGCCCCGGGCTCGCATACGAGCAACAGCCGTCCTTCCTGCTCGGTTGGGCCTGGCCGCCGCCGATCTGGCGAGGGGCCGCTAGGAAGCTGCTCGTAGGCGGGATCCTCGGCGTCGAGGAGGGCCGCGCGCTGAACCCCGAGCAGGCTGCCGTCGCCGAGCGCCACACGCGCTCCGATATGTGGCTGCAGCGCACGCACGGTGCGCTCCACCTCCACGGCGGAGCGCGACGGGTCCAGCAGGCGGTCCTCGGGACCGAGCTTCTCCGCGTATGTGATGCCCTCCTCGGGCTGCTCCACAAACGGCGGATCCTCATCCAGCGCGCGCAGGAGCAGATCGCCCGCGAGCGGCTGCAGTCGCGCCACGAGAGAGCCGTAGGTGTCATCAGGCCCAATCGGCTCCGAACCCGCGAGGCACACGGGACCGCTGTCGAGGCCCGCTGTGAGGCGCATGATCGAGACTCCTGTCTGCGCATCGCCGGCCATGATTGCCCGCTCGACCGGCGCCGCGCCCCTCCAGCGCGGCAGCAGCGAGGGATGCACGTTCAGGATCTCGTACTCGGAGAGCAGCGGCTCCTTGATCAGCGCACCGAACGCGCAGACGACGACACTCTGGCGCGAGCCATCCTCACGCGTGGCCTCGAGCGCGGCCGCGATCTGCGCGCGCGCGTCGGGATCGTTGACACTCGGGGGCTGCCCGAGCGCGAGACCCAGCTCGAGCGCGCGTTCTGCGACCGGCGGGGCAGTGAGCCGACGGCCGCGGCCGGAGGGACGGTCGGGCCGGGTGAGAACCAGAACCGGCCTGTGCGCGTCGCTGCGGGCGAGCCGCTCGAGCACGTACGCGGCAAACTCGGAGGTGCCGATGAAGACGGTGCTCAAGACCGTGGCCCGCGCCGGACGCTAGGCGGCGTCGGTCGAACGGTCCTCGCTGGGCGTCTGCGCCTCGCGCATCGAGCGCATCGCCTCCTTGCGCGCCTCACGGGAGATGCGGTCGAGGATGAGGACGCCGTTGAGATGGTCGATCTCGTGCTGGATCACCCGCGCCTCGAGTCCCTCGGCCGCGACCTCGATCTCCTTGCCGGTCTCATCCTGAGCGCGCACCCGCACCTGCGCATGGCGCTCGACCTCGACATGCACGCCGGGCAAGCTGAGGCACCCCTCATCGCCGAGCTCGAGCTCGTCGCTCATCCACTCGAACACCGGGTTCACGAGCGCGGTCACTGGATCATCGACGTATGCCTTGTAGACGAGCACCCGGTGCAACACGCCCAGCTGCGTGGCGGCAAGGCCCACGCCGAGCGCGTCGTGCATGAGCTTGCCCATGCTCTGCACCTCCTCCTTCAGATCCTCGTCGAAGCGCTCGACCGCAAGCGCGGTGGCACGCAGCACAGGGTCGCCGAACTTGCGCACGTGCCGCAGCGCCGCGTCGCGGCGCTCGCGGGTCTCAGCATCGAGCTCGGCGGGCGCATCCTGCTCGCGCTCGACCTCGACATCCCCCTCCTCGGAGGTGGGACTGGAGATCTCCGGCGGGGCTTCCTGCTCGGCTGTGCTGTCCTCGGCGGCCATCGTCCGTCCAGTCTATGAGCCGGACGGCTCAGCGCGTACGCTTGGGCGCGATCAGCGTCGTGATCGCCTGGCCTGTGTGCGTAGCGCCCGCTGGGTCGCGGGCGAGGATCGTCACCCGCACGCGCAGCTCATGCGAGCGCCCGAGAAACGCTCGCACCTTCGCCGAGAGATGAAGCGCGACCGTCGCCACCTTGCCTCCGGCGAGGGTGAAGGAGCCGGTTCCCAGCGTGACGACCGCCGGCTTTCCCCCGGCGGCCGTCGCCAGATCGGCTCTCACAGCGCGCAGCGTGCGCAGTGTCACCGTGCCGCTGCATCTGGTGTCCGCCGCCGGGCAGCTGATCCGGATCATGACCAGGCCCTTCGCGCTCGCCCGCAGAGGCGTGTCGGCGATTGTCGCGTCCGGCGAGCCTTCTTTGATGCCGAGCACCTGGATCCTCGCCGCTTCTTCTTCCTGGCGGCGCTTCGCGATCAGAGCCGCTTCTTCTTCCTGGCGCTTTTTCGCTGCGATGGCCGCAGCTTCTTCTTCGACCCTCTTCTGCGCCGTCCCCTGCCCTTCGGATTCGTTGACGCTTCGAGCGTTGACCTTCACCACCTGACTCACGGGGGCGCTGACGAGGCCGTAGCTGTCAGTAACTGTCAGCGTGACCGCGTATTCGCCGGCGTGGGCATAGGTGTGTGTCGGAGCGGCGCCGCTGCCGTCGGCCGTGCCGTCACCCCAACTCCAGGAGTAGCCCGCAATGCTGCCCCCCGGATAGGGGTCGCTCGATCCTCCGGCATTGAAGCTCGCAGCGGTTTCTGAGAGCACGGAGATGGGTGGTGCGATCGCAGCGGTCGGCAACAGCGGCGTGAAGGCTTCCAGCCCATTGGGCGTGCCGACGCCGGACGGCCCGTCATACCCGGAACGGGCATTGCACGCGCTCGTACCTTCGCAATCGAGGACGTACCCGGATTCCACGTTGGGTCTCCCGCAGAAGAAGGCGGGTTCGCCGTCGCAGAACCCGTTGCTTCCTTCGGTCACGTCGTACAGGGAAGCGGTGTCGCCGAGATGACCGTAGAGCGTGAGCGCTGGGTAGCTCACACCGTTGGCGCCGCCGGCCAGCGCATAGAGCGAGGCGATCAGCGGTGTCCCCACCGAGGTGCCGCCGAACGTCTCCCAGCCGCCGTAGCGTTCGATCTCTTCCTGCACTTCTTCGTGGCAGGTGGTGCCTTCTTCGCAGTAGTTGAAGCTGTCATAGATGTCGAAGCCCGTGAGTGGATCACCATCGGTCGACACGTCTACGGAGAGCCGTTTGTTCCCACATCCCGCTGCGGTGAATCCACTCGCGTCCCGCTGCCATGGCTCCGCCGTGAAGAGCGTGCTGCAGCCACTTGTGGTCACGTAGCCGGCGCCGAGGTCGTTTTCGTCATAGGGGCCGTCGTCGTTCCACACGCTCTCGCTCGCGCGTGTGCCGCCCGCGTTCAGGCGCAGCGACGTGCCCCCGACTGAGACAACGGACGGCAGCGATGCCGGCGCATTGGGCATGCCCGGTGGTTCGTAGCCGAGGAGAGGGTAGTTCCAGTCGTCGTAGCCGTAGTCTCCACCTGCACCGGTGATCACCACGCCAGGGTGGTTGTAGGCCGCCCGTTCCGCGGACCCCATCCCCAGCTCGGGTCCACCGTAGGAGTTTGACACCTCGGTTGCCCCGAGCGCCACGGCCTCATCAACGGCCCGAGCCAGATTTTCGTATGCGGCGCTTTCAGCCTCGACGAGGAGGATCTTACAACCGCGACAGGCGGCGCGCACGATCTCAACGTCGAGTGAGATCTCCTGTGACCAGCCTGTTTCGTCCGTCGGCGGAAGGCCCGCCTGGCTTTCGCTCCCGTACTGGTTGACCTTCCGGAAGCATCCGTCGGCTTTGGTGCATTCACCGAGCCCGTAGTGACCGTCGAACGTGGCCAGGTCTTCTTCGATCTTGGGGTCGTCGTAGGCGTCGACGATCGCGACCGTCTGCCCCGAGCCCCCGCTGGGGTCGTAGCTGTATGCGGTTGCAAGATCCGTCGGTGTGAGACCGCCCGCAGGACCGGAGCTGGCGGAGCCGCTGCCCGCGAGGTATGGGTGAACACCGGCTGCGGCGGAGGCGCTCGTGGCCACGGGCCTGCGGACGACCGCGAAGCAGGTCGCGCCGCCGACCTGGGGCGGCGGACAGGCGTGGGTAAGTCGTGCGTAGTGAATCTGCCCCGATGCGGCGGACGTGCCCGGCAGCACGGCAAGGACGCACGCCAGAACCCCGGACAGCACACAGAGCAAGCTCCTCGCGCGGCGCATACGGATTGGATCCATCCTCAGTCTCCTTACGAGGGCCCCCCAGGGCTCTCGGCTGTCAGCGCGAAGTGTGCGTCCGGTGACTTCATTCGCCGACATGGCCGTGCCGAGAGCAGGGCAAGGTACCACATGTCGGAACCCACTATTGCGGATCGACGTCCACGCTGAAGCTGACCCCCACATGGGATCTGCTGCCGGCGACCCGCCGTACGGCCTCCCCCACCGCGTGCACAGCCTGGCGGCGCTCGGCGGCCTTGACCACCAGCACCTGACGCTCGCGCCCGCGCAGACGGAACAGCGACGCCGGGCCGAGCACGGTGGCGTCGGCCGGAGAACCGCCCTCGCCACGGGCAAGGAGCTCGGCGAGCGAGTCACGCAGTGCGCCCGCGGCCGCGCGAGCGGGCGGTGCTTCCTCGGCTGCGCAGACGATTCTGATCAGGTGTGAGAACGGAGGGTAGTTGAGCGCCTCGCGCCGTTGGAGCTCGCCGGCGATGAAGCCGTCGCTGTCGTGGCGCGCGGCATATGCGATCGCCCGCGCCTCGGGCGCGATCGTCTGCACGAGCACGCGCCCGTGCACGCCGCGCCCGGCACGACCGGCAAGCTGGGCGATCAGCGCAAAGGTGCGCTCCTCGGCCCGGAAGTCAGGGAACCGTAGCGTGGCATCCGCGTCGAGCACTACGCCGAGCGAGACATCGGGGAAGTCGTGACCCTTGGCCACCATCTGCGTGCCGATCAGGACTCCGCAATCGGCTTCCTCGAAGCGACGCAGCACGGCGCCGACGCCGCTGTCCGCGCCGTCGGCGACGACGTCCGCGTCGAGGCGAAAGACGGGGAATCGCCCGTCGTCAAAGACCTGTGCAAGATCGTGCTGCAGGCGCTCGGTGCCCGCGCCGTGACGCGCGACGGAAGTGGAGGCGCAGTCGCAGCAGCTGGCTGGCACCTGCTCGCGGTGTCCGCAGTGATGGCAGGCGAGGTAGCCGTCGGCGCGGTGCAGCACGAGCGCAACGTCGCAGTCGGGACAGCTCCAGACGCGTCCGCAAGAGCGGCAGGAGAGGAAGTTCGACCATCCGCGTCGGTTGAGCAGGACGATCGCCTTCCCGCGCTCGGCACGGACTTCGGCGAGCGCCTGGGCGGTGAGGGGATGCAGCCCCTGGGTCTCTCCGCGCATATCAACGATCTGCACGGCGGGCAGCGGACGCCCGTCGACACGTCGTGCCAGGCGCGATAGAGGCAGCCGGTGCATGCTCTCGGGCCGCGGCGTGGCGCTGCCGAGCGCAAGCACTGCGCCCGCGCGCCGCGCGCGCTCGGCCGCGACGTCGCGTGCGTCGTAACGCGGGTCGCCCTCGTGCTTGTAGGAGGAGTCGTGCTCCTCGTCGATCACGATCAGCCCAAGATCGCTGATCGGCGCGAAGACGGCGGATCTCGGGCCCACACACACCCGCGCCTCCCCTTCGCGCAGGCGTCGCCACTCGGCATAGCGCTGTGCGGGCGTCAGCTTGGAGTGCAGCACGGCGACGGTCTCACCGAAGCGTTCGATGAAGCGCCCCACGATCTGCGGCGTCAGCGCGATCTCGGGGACGAGCACGATCGCCCCGCGCCCCTGCTCGAGGGCCGCCGCGGCGGCCTGCAGGTAGACCTCTGTCTTACCCGATCCGGTCACACCGTGGAGCAGGCGCTGTTCCGCCCGCCGGTGAGCGAGGGCATCGAGTAGCGGGGCGAGCACAGCCCGTTGCTCGTCGGTCAGCTCCGGTGCGCGCGGACTGCGCGCACCGACGGCGAGATGGCGCGGGCGCGCGACCGCTCTGCGCTTGCGCCCGCTGAGTCGGCGGGCCGCGCCGGGAGGCAGCACGAGGCCGAGCGCGCGCGAGACCGTCGAGCAGTACTCCGCGGCGATCCACTCGGCGAGCTGCACGAGCTCGACGGGCACGCCGAGCTCCAGTGCACGTAGTGGCGCAAGCAGCTTCTCCTCGGCGACCTCGCTGCGGTCGGCGAGGCCGACCACAACGCCGAGTACCTGGCGGCGCCCGAACGGCACGACGAGCATCGAGCCGACGTCCACGTTGCCTCTGAGCGCATCCGGCAGCCGGTAGTCGAACGGCCCGCGCAGAGCACGGGCCGTCGTCATCGGCTCTACGCGGACGATTGCGGACGTGGCGGCGTCTTGCGCAGCCGCGTCCTCGACTTGGGCGATGTTCCCCACCGACCTGACCCTAGACCACGGGCAGGCGGCGCCAACCACGACGTGCGCGAGTCCGATACCGCGAATCGGGGCATCCTACGGCTATATGCTGGCGCGGTGGACGGCTGCCTGGCGTGCGAACTGACGACGGGCGAGCGGGAGCTGCCGGGCGGCCGTATCCACGAGACGCGACACTGGGTGGTGGAGCACTGCGTCGGGCCGCTCGGCGTGGGAACGTTGATCGTGAAGCCGAGACGGCACGTCACACACATCTGGGAGCTGGACGACGCCGAGGCGCTCGAGCTCGGCCCACTGCTTCAAAAGACGTCGGGCGCGATCGCGGAGCTGCTTGGCCCCGACCAGATCTATGCCAGCCTGTGGTCGCATGCGGGTGGTACCCCGGTGCACATCCATTGGGTGCTCCAGCCGATTGGCCCCGATCGTCTCGAAGGCCTGTTCGGGCCGAGCCTGCAGACGAGGATGTTCGAGCGAAACGAGCACCCTTCGGCTGCGGCCGTCGAGGCGGTCGCAGGCCAACTCCGCCTCCGTCTCGCGAGCCGTTAGCCAGCTCGCGAGCCTCCCGCGAGACCGCTCAGAGACCGACGGCTGAGCGCAGGGCGTCGACCTTGTCTGTGCGCTCCCAGGTGAAGTCGGGGTCGTCGCGTCCGAAGTGGCCGTAGGCGGCGGTCTTCTGGTAGATCGGCCGGTGGAGTTTGAGCTCCTCTCGGAAGGATCCCGGTCGCAGGTCGAAGACGTCGTCGACCGCACGTGCGATCTTCCCGCGCGTCAGTCCCTCTTTCTCGGTGCCGAACGTCTCGACCATGACGGAGACGGGGTGGGCGACGCCAATCGCGTAGGCGACCTGCACTTCGGCGCGATCGGCGAGACCGGCGGCGACGATGTTCTTGGCCACCCAGCGCGCCGCGTAGGCGGCGGAGCGGTCGACCTTGGAGGGGTCCTTTCCGGAGAACGCGCCGCCGCCGTGGCGCGCCATGCCGCCGTAGGTGTCGACGATGATCTTGCGCCCGGTCAGGCCGCAGTCCCCGACGGGTCCGCCGATCACGAAGCGTCCGGTGGGGTTGACGAGGAAGTTCCGACGGAGCTTGCTCGCGTCGTAGAGCTCGCCTGGAAGGATCGGCTCGACGACGTGCTCCCAGAGGTCGCCGGGGATCTGCGCTTCGGAGCCCTCGCTGTGCTGGGTGGAGATCAGGAGCTTTTCGATCTCGACAGGCTTTCCGTCCTCGTAGCGGACGCTGACCTGCGTCTTGCCGTCCGGGCGCAGGTAGTCGAGCGTGCCGTCCTTGCGCACCGCTGACAGTTGTTCGGCGAGGCGGTGCGCGAGCGAGATCGGCAGCGGCATCAGCGTGTCGGTCTCGCTGGTGGCGTAGCCGAACATCATTCCCTGGTCGCCGGCCCCGGCCACGTCGAGCTCGTCATCGTCATCGGCATCGGTGCGCGTCTCCAGGGCCTTGTTGACACCCTGGGCGATGTCGGGCGACTGCTTGTCGATCGCGTTGAGCACAGCGCATGAGTCGGCGGAGAAGCCGAGGTCGGCATCGGTGTAGCCGATCTCTCGGATCGTCTCGCGCGCGATCTCCTGGATGTCGACGTAGGTCTCGGTGGAGATCTCACCGGAGACGACCACCAGACCGGTGTTGACGAGCGTCTCGCAGGCGACGCGACCGTACGGTTCGTCGCGCAGGACGGCGTCGAGCACGCCGTCGGAGATCTGGTCGGCGATCTTGTCGGGGTGGCCCTCGGTGACCGACTCGGAGGTGAACAGGAACTCGTTCTCGTTTAGCTCAGTCATGTGTTTGGGGATCAGCTCCAGAAGGTGGGGGGAATGACGGTTCGGCGCCGCGCGGGCGCGCAAAAGTCGCAGAAGTCTACGTTAAGAACCCGCTTTGACCAGGTTCTAAGCGGCGCGGGCTCCCCCGCGCTGGCCGCGCTCGACGAAGTCGATGATCAGGGGCACGCCGTCCATGCCGTAGCGGGCGCGGAGGCGGTTCTCGACGAAGTACGCGTAGTCGCGGGTGACGCGCGTGCGTGAGTTGACCTGGATCGCGAAGCGGGGCGGGCGCTCGCCGATCTGAGCCATGTAGATCAGCTTCAGGCGGTGTCCGCCGGCCCCACGGCGGGTGCCCACGGGCGGCTGGCGCGCCTGCGTGGTCTCGGCGAGGAAGCGATTGAGCTCGGGCGTGGGGATGCGCCCGGACATGCGGTCGCCGAGCGCGATCGCCTCGCTCAACAGGCGCGCGACGTGGCGGCCGGTCTTGGCGCTGACGGTGAGCACGCGCGGGCGCAGACGGAGCTTTTCGGCGACGCGCGCGCGCTCGTGCTCGAGGTCGAGCCGCCGTCCGGTGTCGCTGTCGGGGGAGTCCTGCAGGTCCCACTTGTTGAGGACGATGGCTGTCGCACAGCCGGCCTTCATCGCGAGCTCGGCCACACGCAGGTCCTGCGCCGTGACCCCGTCGACGGCATCGCAGACGACGAGCGCGACATCGGCCCGCTCGGCGGCGCGCTGGGAGCGCAGCGCGGTGTAGTACTCGACGGAGTCGGCGACCTTGGACTGGCGGCGCATGCCGGCTGTGTCGACGAGGATCAGCTTGCGCTCGCCGACGAGCAGCGGCATGTCGATCGCGTCGCGCGTGGTGCCGGCGAGATCGGAGACGATCACGCGCTCCTCGCCGAGGAAGCGGTTGACGAGCGAGGACTTGCCGACGTTGGGCCTACCGATCACGGCGAGTCGGACGGTGCCCTCCTCGGGCTCGGGCTCGTCCTCGGGGAGCAACGCGACGATGCGGTCGAGCAGGTCTCCCGAGCCAAGTCCCTGAGCGGCGGAGACGGCGGTGGGCTCGCCCAGGCCGAGGCGATGGAACTCCGCGGCAAGTGGGATGTCAGCGACGCCGTCGCACTTGTTGGCGGCGACGATGCTGGGCACAGGCGCCCGGCGCAGCAGGTCGGCCATCTCCTCATCTCCGGGGCGCACTCCGGCGCGCGCGTCGACGACGAGGACGGCGACGTCGGCATCGGCGATCCCGGCCCGCGCCTGGTCGCGGATCGAGCCGGCGAGCGGATCCTCGTCCTCGAAGTCCATCCCGCCGGTGTCGATCAGCTTGAACTGGCGCCCGTTCCACTCGCAGTCGAGCTCCTTGCGGTCGCGGGTGACGCCGGGGCGCTCGTGCACGACCGCCTCGCGTGTGCCCGTGAGACGGTTGATCAGCGAGGACTTCCCCACGTTTGGATAGCCAACGATGGCGACCTTCATGCAGGCCAGTATGACTGGGGACGCGCCCGCTCCCCGGCTAGCGCTCGCGCGCGAGCTCGGCAATCCGCTGCACCACCTCATCGACGCTGAGCCCGCTGGTATCGAGCTCGACCGCGTCGGCAGCGGCCTGCAGCGGGCTGTGCTCGCGCGTGCGGTCGCGCTGATCGCGCATCGTCTGCTCGGCGAGCACGGTGTCGAGGTCGGCGCCGAGCTCCGCGGCGCGTCTGCGTGCGCGCTCGCGCGGATCCGCGGTGAGGAAGATCTTCAGCGCGGCGTGGGGCGCGACGACTGTGCCGATGTCGCGTCCCTCGGCGACCCAGTCTCCCTGAGCGATCAGGCCGTGCTGCTTGGCCACGAGCGCCGCGCGGACGGCGGGATCGGCGGCGACGACGGAGGCGGCCTCGGTGACCTCGGGCGTGCGAATCGCCGCGCTGACGTCGCGACCGTCGAGCAGGACGGGCCGTGGCGCCCCGGGAGGGCTTTCGCGGGACGGCTCGCCAAAGTCGATCACGACGGCGCGGGCCAGCTCCCCCAACGCACGATCGTGCTCGGGCAGCTCTCCCCCGCCGCGCTCCAGTGCCGCGAGCGCGACACACCGGTACATGGCGCCGCTGTCGAGATAGGTGAAGCCGAGCGCGCGGGCGACGCCGCGGGCGACGGTCGACTTGCCGGCGCCGGCAGGGCCGTCGATCGCTACGACCACGAGACCTGGCGACCTTCCGCGATCTCCCGCGAACGGTAGATACGATGGCACACAAAATTCGCAACGGCACTACAACGGCGCCCCCTACCTCCACCAGCGCCCACAGCAGCCAAGCTCCTCTCAACCGCCAATCCCCACACCCCCGCGCGCTCAGCCCCGACAGAGCCGCTCGAGGTCATCGACGAAGCCCGGGTACGACACGGCGGCTGCGTCCATGCCGATCACCTCCACGCCCTCGCGCGAGGCGAGTCCGGCGACGGCGCCCATCATCGCGAGGCGGTGATCGCCGAGGGCGTCGATCTGCCCCCCTCGCAGGCCGTCACCACCCTGGACGATGAAGCCGTCGTCGGTGGCCTGGATGTCGGCGCCCAGGCCGCTGAGGCCGTCAACGACACTGGCGATGCGGTCTGTCTCCTTGAGGCGCAGCTCCTGCGCGCCACGCACGACGGTCTCGCCCTCGGCGAAGCAGCCGAGCAGGGCTACGAGCGGGAGCTCGTCGATCGCGAGCGGCACCTCGTCGGGCTCGACGATGGTGCCCTCGAGAGCCCCGTGGGCGACGTCGAGGTCGCTGACGGGCTCATCGGGCACGAGCTCTCCGATCTCCTCCTCGAGGTCGCCGAGGACGATGCCCTTCATGCGCCGCACGATGCGTAGGAAGCCGGTGCGCGTCCAGTTGACGCCGACGTCGCTGATCAACAGGCGCGAGCCGGGCACGAGCACGCCGGCGGCGACCATGAAGGCGGCGGAGCTTGGGTCGCCGGGGACGACGACGCGGTCGAGCAGCAGCTCGTCGGCGTTGACCACGGTGACGTGGCGGCCGTTGCGGTGGATGGCGACGCCGGCGCGCAGCAGCATGCGCTCGGTGTGGTCGCGGCTGCGGGAGGGCTCGCCGATCGTGGTGGCGCCGTCGGCGGTGAGCCCGGCGAGCAGCAGGCAGGACTTGACCTGGGCGCTTGCGACCTCGATCTCGTAGGAGATGGCGCGCAGTCGAGCCCCGTGGACCTGAAAAGGGGGAAAGCGCTGATCGCGCGCCTCGAGCTGGGCGCCCATCTGACGCAGCGGCTCGGCGATCCGATCGACGGGCCGCCGGCGGATGGACTCGTCGCCGTCGAGCGTGAACGAGCGCCCCTCCTGGGCGGCGAGCCAGCCGGGGAGCAGCCGCAGCAGCGTGCCTGCGTTACCGACGTCGATTGGCTCCTCGGGCTCGCGCGCTTCGCGCAGGCCTGCGCCGCGCACGACGAGGTCCTCGCCGTGCTCCTCGACGAGCGCGCCGAGCGTACGCACGGCCTGCAGCGTGGAGTCGGTGTCGGCGGCGTGCAGGTAGCGCTCGATGCGCACGGGCTCGGAGGCCATGGCGCCGAGCAGCGCGGCGCGGTGGGAGATGGACTTGTCGGCGGGCGCGCGCAGCTCGCCGGACAGTCCACGCGGGGGGTCGAAGCGCATGTTCATCGGCTGGCGCTCATGCTTGCACGACGGGGAAGCCCAACCTGGCGATCAGCTCTTGGGCGCGCGTGGCCTGCTGCTCGCCGCCGACCCACAGCGCCACAACCCCCTGGCGGTTGTCGGGCGAGGGCGAGAGGACCATGTCGAGGATGTTGACGCTGGCGTCGCCGAGCGCGAGCGCGATCTCGGCAATGACGCCGGGGCTGTTGGGCACGGACACGCGCAGCTCGAGCACCGTCTCGCCGCTCTTACCGCCGACGAGCCCGGCGCCGAGCAGCGCCTCGCGCTCGGCGCGCGCTCTCTCGTTCCAGCTGGTGAGCGCCTGCGGGTCGCCGTCACTGAGCGCGGAGCGCACGTGCGCCAGCCGCGTGGAGAAGTCGTCGATGCCGGCGATCAGCGCGTCACGGTTTGAGAGGTAGATGTCGGTCCAGATGGCGCTGTTGGCGCCGGCGACGCGGGTGGCGTCGCGGAAGCTGGGACCGACGGCGGGCAGCCGCTCGGAGCCCTCGCCGAGCGCGCCGGCGGCCTGGCCGACGAGCACGTTGGCGAGCACGTGCGGAAGGTGGGAGACGCAGGCCATGAGGCGATCGTGCGTGTCGGCGTCGATTGCGACGGGACGCGCGCCGAAGCGACCCAGCAGCCGGTGCAGGCGCTCGTAGAGGACGCCGGCGGTGGCGCCTTTGGCGGGCGCGAGGTACCAGGTTGCGCCGTCGAACAGGTCCTCGCGGGCGTGCTCGACGCCGGCGGTCTCGGCGCCCGTGAGCGGGTGCCCGCCGATGAAGCGCTCGTCGCCGGCGGCGACGTCGGCGAGTAAGCGCTTGGTGGAGCCGACGTCGCTGAGGACGCAGTCGGGCTTGGCGCTTGCCAGCGCGAGGCGCACGACCTCCGGGAGCGAGCCGACGGGAGCGGCGGCGAACACGACGTCCGCGCCGGCGACGGCGCCGGCGACGTCGGCTGCCTGCGAGTCGATCGCGCCGAGCTGCAGCGCTCTGGCGCGCACACGCTCGTCGGGGTCATACCCGCAGACCTCGGCGTCGGCGCGCCCTCGCGCGGCCAGGCCGATCGACCCCCCGATCAGCCCCACCCCCAGGACCGCGACTTTCAAGGAGCGCGCCTGTATGGCAATCCCGCCCGCCCCATCAGACGGCGCTGAGCGCCTTGCCTGCGAGCGCGGTGGCCTGCTCGACCGCGCGGGCGTACTCGGCGAAGTCGTCCGTTCGCAGCTGCTGGGGGCCGTCGCAGATTGCCTCGTCGGGGTTGGGGTGCACCTCGACGATGATGCCATCGGCGCCGACGGCGGCGGCGGCGAGGGAGAGCGGCGTGACGAGGTCGCGACGTCCGGCGGCGTGGCTGGGGTCAACGATCACGGGCAGGTGCGATAGCTCCTTGAGCACGGGCACGGCCATCAGGTCGAGCGTGAAGCGGTAGGCGTTCTCGAACGTGCGGATGCCGCGCTCGCAGAGCATCACGTTGGGGTTGCCTTCCTTGAGGATGTACTCGGCGGCCATGAGCAGCTCGTCGAGCGTGGCTGAGAGCCCGCGCTTGAGCAGCGCGGGGCGTCCGGAGCGCCCGATCTCGGCGAGTAGCGGGTAGTTCTGCATGTTGCGCGCGCCGATCTGGATCACGTCGGCGACCTCCAAGACGGGTTCGAGGTCGCTGATGTCCATCAGCTCGGTGACGATCGGCAGGCCCGTCTCGGCCTTGGCCTCGGCGAGCAGGCGCAGGCCCTCCTGGCCGAGCCCTTGGAAGGCGTAGGGGGAGGTGCGCGGCTTGTAGGCACCGCCGCGCAGGAGCGTGGCGCCGGCGTCGCGGACCACGCGTGCGGTCTCGAGCGTCTGCTCGCGCGACTCGACCGTGCATGGCCCGGCGATCAGGGCGAAGTTGTTGCCGCCGACCTTGCGCCCGTCGATGTCGAGCACGGTGCGCTCGCCGTGGGTGATCTGTGCGGAGGCGAGCTTGTAGGGCTTGAGGATCGGCACGACGCGGTCGACGCCGGGCTGCCCCTCGAGGCCGAGGCCCTCGACGGTGACGTCCTGCTCGACATCGCCGATGGCGCCGATGACCGTGACGCGCGCGCCGCGGCTGCGATGGGCGAGCGCACCGGCGCGCTCGATCTTCTCGACGACCGCCTCGACCTCTTCATCGGTTGCGGTCTCCTTCATGACGATCATCATCAACTCATCCTTTCACTGACGCCTGGGAATGTTAGAGGTGGCCCATCTCGGGGTGGCGGAACGCGTCTCACCGGATCGTGAGAGGGGCGCTGGAGGCACCCCGTTCGGGTGGCGCTTGGTCCGATTGAAGGGACCCGGTGCGGCCGTTGCCACCCGCTCACGGACGGGGGAAGGCCGAAGCGCCTAGCTAAATCGCCAGGCGAAATACGTGCAGGCGGGCAGCCATGTGGCGTCTGCGGCGGTGTTGCGAGCTGATGTGTGAAGCACGACGGTCATGGCTGTAGCAGCAGTTTGTAGCAGACATGCGGCATTTGGTCGAGTGGTGGGAGACAATTTTGCCCGTACCGCAGAATCTGGCGCCGTGTGGCCGGTCTCAGCGCGAGGTGTGGCTCAGAGCGCGGGAGCGGGTGTGAGCACTTCGGCGAGCGCATCCAGGAAGCGGCGGTTCTCCTCGGGCAGCCCGTAGGTGACGCGCAGCGCGGGAGCCTGCGATCCGAGCGCTGTGCCGGCGCGCACGAGCACGCCGCGCTCGGCCAGCCCCTGGATGACAGCCTGCTCGTCATTGTGCTCGCCGAGCGCGAACCAGCAGAAGTTGGCCTGCGAGTCGGCTGGCTGGATGCCGAGGGCGCGAAGGCGCTCGTCGACGGACACGCGCTCGGCGACGGTGCGGATGACGCGTTCTTCGACGGCGTCCTGGTGGGCGAGCGCCTCCACGGCGGCTGCCTGGGCGAGCGCGTTGCAGAAGAAGGGCTGGCGCACCTGGTCGAGCGCGCGCGGCAGCTCCTCAGAGCCGCAGAGCGCGAAGCCGACGCGCAGCCCGCACAGGCCATGCACCTTGGAGAAGGTGCGCAGCAGCACCAGGTTCGGGTGCGCGTCGAGCAGCTCGAGCGAGGAGTCGGGGTCCTCGAGCGTGTTGAACTCGCAGTAGGCCTCGTCGAGGATCACGCACACGTATGGCGGCACCTCGGCGAGGAACTCGGCGATGTTGGCGAGCGGCACGGCGGTGCTGGTGGGGTTGTTGGGGTTGCACACGAGCACGAGGCGTGTGGCGACGGTGATCTCACGCAGCATCGCGGGCAGGTCGTGGCGTTCGTTCGCGTCGAGGGCGACGGTGATGGCGCGCGCGCCGGAGGCGGCGGCGAGGTGCGGGTAGACGGAGAACGACGGCCACGCGTAGACGAGCTCGGCTCCGGGCTCGAGCAGCGCCTCGCCTGCGGCGAGCAGGATGTCGCAGGAGCCGTTGCCGATGGCGATGCGCGAGGCGGGCACGCCGTAGCGGTCCGACAGGCGCTGGCGCAGCAGCGAGTTGGACGGGTCGGGGTAGCGGTTGAGCGTTCCGAGCTGACGCGCGATCGCCTCGCGCACGGCGTCCAGCGGTGGGAACGGCGACTCGTTGCTGGCGAGCAGCACGAGCGGTTCCTTTTGCGCGTAGCCGCCTGCGACGGGGTAGGCGGGGATGCGCCTTATTCGCTGCGAGAACTCGATCGACACCGGCTTATTGTGCCGCGTTCAGGTCCGTGCGCAGCTCGCGGGCATCGCCGAGGTAGACGTGGGTGGGCTCGTGGTCCTCGGCGGCGTAGTAATGGATCAGGACCCTGATCACGCGCGGCATGGAGCGCGGTACGGGGATCTCCTGCGCACACAGCAGCGGCACGCGGTCGAAGCCGAGCGCGCGGGCGGCGACGGCGGGGAACTCGGCGTTGAGGTCGCGGGTGGTGGTGAAGATGCAGCTGACGACCATGCTCGGCTCGAGCGCGTTGCGCTGCATGATCTCGCTCATCAGCTCGCTGGTGGCGTCCAGGATGTCCTGGGCGTTGTTGAGCTTGACACTAGTGGCGCCGCGTAGCGCGAACAGTCGCATGGCGCGCGATTGTGTCAGAGCGCGAGCGCGCGCAGGCGTGCCACCTCCGCCTTGCCCAGGCGCCGATGAGCCCCGGGAGCGAGCCCGTCGAGCGAGAGCGGCCCGAAGCGCGTGCGTTGCAGCTCGTCCACGACACGGCCGACGGCCTGGCACATCCTGCGCACCTGGCGGTTGCGGCCCTCGTGAATCGTGATCTCGATGGAGCTCGATCCGCGTCCGCCGACGCGGCGCACCCGCGCGGGCGCTGTGGGACCGTCGTCGAGCTGCACGCCGGCGCGCAGGGCATCCAGGATCTCCTCGCTCGGAGACCCGCCGCGCAGCTTGACGCGATAGGTCTTGGGGACCTCGAAGCGGGGATGGGTGAGCCGGTTGGCGAGCTCGCCATCGTTGGTGAGCAGGATCAGGCCGGAGCTGTCGCGGTCCAGGCGCCCGACGGGGTAGAGCCGCAACCCGGCGGCGGGTACGAGCTGGATGACGGTGGCCCGATCGTGCGTGTCACGCACCGTGGAGAGCACGCCGACGGGCTTGTTGAGCGCGTAGACGACGCGCGGCTCGGGGCCGGCGATCGGCTTCCCGTCGAGCGCGACGTGGCTGTCCTCGTCGACGTCGCGTGCCGGGTCGGTGACGACGTTCCCGGCGACGGTGACCCGTCCGGCCGCGATCAGCTGCTCGGCGGAGCGCCGCGAGGCAACGCCTGCGTGGGCGAGGTACTTGCCTAGGCGCATCGTCGTTGACCGGTGAAGGGGCTCATGTGCTGCAACCATAGGAGGAGACCCGGCTGCGGCGAGCATCGCCCACGCACGGCATCGAACCAACACTGCCATGGACCTCCAGTTGCTCGACAAAACGCTCGCCGACCGCGGCGAGCCGCGGTTTCGCGCCGGCCAGGTGTGGTCGTGGGCGGCGCGCGGCGTGCAGGGCTACGAGCAGATGAGCAACGTGCCGGCGGCTCTGCGTGACGCGCTCGCGCGCGACGTGCCGTTCTCGAGCCTGGAGCTGCGGGAAGAGGCGCGTTCGACGGACGGGACGGTGAAGGCCCTGTTCCATACGCACGACGGCCGTCCGCTCGAGGCGGTTCTGATGCGGTATCGAGACCCTCCTGGAGGTGGAGCCGGTCGGCGCTCGATCTGCGTCTCCTCGCAGTCGGGCTGCCCGTTGACGTGCACGTTCTGCGCGACGGGCGCGATGAAGTTCGCACGCAATCTGAGCGCTTCGGAGATCGTCGATCAGGCGCTGCATTTCAGGCGAGTGGAGCCGATCGACCACTGTGTGTTCATGGGCATGGGTGAGCCGATGCTGAACCTGGAGAACGTACTCGCGGCATGTGAGCGTCTGCCGGACATAGGCATCACGCACCGGCGCACGACGATCTCCACGGTCGGCTGGATACCGGGCATCGAACGCCTGGCGGAGAGCGAGATGCCGCTGCGCCTGGCGCTGTCGCTGCACGCGGCCGACGATGCGCTGCGCTCGGAGCTGATGCCGGTGAACGAGCGCTACCCGCTGCGCGAGGTGATCGAGGCCTGCCGCGCGTTCCACGCGCGCAAGCGCAGGCGGGTGTTCGTGGAGTACGTGATGCTGGCGGGCGTGAACGACCGCTACGAGCAGGCGCTGGCCCTGGCGCGCGTGTTGAGCGAGGGACACGAGGACGCTCCGCAGATATTCAAGGTCAACCTGATCCCGTACAACGCCACCGACACGGGCGACGGCGCGCCTTTTGGGGGCTCGAGCCGGGAGTCGATCGCGGCCTTCCGGGCTGCGCTCGAGTCGCGCGGCGTGCCGGTGACCGTCCGCCTCACCCGCGGACGCGACATCGCAGCCGCCTGCGGGCAGCTCGCGGCCTCGAGCTCGCCGACCTAGAGGACGCGCAGCAGCAGCTCGCTCCCGGGGATGTGCCCGCGCAGGAGCGAGACGATCACGTAGACGACCACGGCAGCGAGCACCACCAGCTGAAGGGCCTGCCGAGCCGTCCAGAAGAACAGCTCGCGCTCGGCTCTGCGAACCTCGATCGGTGTGCGTGCTCTGTGGGTAGACGCCATCACGGACCCCTCATGTGGGCACACGAGGTCTTTCCAACCTCCGCAAGTGTTTTTCTGTCCGACACGACTTTGCCCAAGCCGGGCCAATTTCGGAAGATATGTTTCTGTCTCAGACGCTCGTCTGAATCAGTGCCTCAGGACGGGCTGGCACACGTACGCACCGCCGACCTACGCCCTGTGGGACCGCCTACGGGCCTCCGCCGGCGCGGGCCTCGCCGGCACGCAGCAGCCGCTCGCGCAGCTCGGCCTGCTCCTCGGGCGTGGGGTCCCAGCGCGCGACGTCGGGCAGCTCCTCGAGGCTGCGCAGGCCGAACAGCTTCAGGAACTGCGTGGTCGTCCGGTAGAGCACTGCCCCGAACTGCGAGTGCCCTGCGTCCTCGATCAGCCCGCGGTCGAGCAGCGTGGCGGTCGCGGAGTCGGCGCTCACGCCGCGAATGCGCGTGATCTCAGGGCGTGAGATCGGCTGCAGGTAAGCGACAATCGCGAGCGTCTCGGCCTGCGCGGGGCTGAGCGTCGAGGCGCGCGGGCGACTGAACAGCCTGCGCGCGGCGTCCTCGGTGTCGGGATCGCTGGCGAGCGTCCAGCCACCGCCCAGCTCGCGCAGGTTGATCCCGCGGATCCCTGGCGCGTACTGTTCGCCCAGCAGCGCCAGCGCGGCGCGCACGGCGCCCTCGCCGGCCTCGGTCGCCTCGGCGAGCTCGGCGATGCTCAGGGGGTCGGATGAGAGGAAGAGCAGCGCCTCGACCGTGCGTGCGAGCGATGGGGTCTCCTCCACGTCGACCTCGGCCTCGGCCTCGGCGTCGGCGTCGGGAGCACTCATCCCGCGAGCTCCCGCGGCACCGCCTGTCCGGCGGTGAATGCCAGAGCGGACGAGGGCGCGGGCGCCTGGCGGGAGATGCCGCGAACTGCGATCTCGCCGAAGCTCTCGTGCTGTTCCCAGTCGACTTCTCCGCGTTTGTACAGCTCGAGCAGCGCGAACAGGGTCACAGCGACGGTCATTCGATCTGCTCCGCGCACGGCTTCATCGAAGCTGAAGCTACCGCGTCGCAGCAACTGGCGCAGGTGCGCGAGGCGCTCGGCAACGCTCACGCGCGCGGTGCCGATGTGGCGGAAGCTGATCGTGGGCGGCATCGTCAGCAGCCGTCCGATCGCTGCGCCCAGCACGAGCGGGTCCTGCGAGCCGTCCTGCGCATGCACGATCGTGCGGCGCAGGTTCGCGGGCGGAGGGGCGATGCGGAAGCGCACGCCGTGCTCGCCGGCCAGGAGCTCGCCGAGGTGCGCTGCGGCTGCGCGGTAGCGGCGCGCGTCGAGCATCCGTGCGAGCAGCTCCTCGGCCGCCTGTTCGGGCTCGATGTCGAGGAGCTCCTCCTCGTCAGCATTGAGCATCAGCCGCGACTTGAGCTCCAGCAGCGCGGCCACGAGCACGATGAACTCGGTCGCCGTCTCCAGGTCGAGCTCGCCGCGCTGTTCGAGGTGGTCGAGGTAGGCGAGCACGACCTCCGCCAGCTGCAGCTCGAGCAGATCGACCTCTTCGCGAAGCACGAGCGTCAGCAGCAGGTCGAACGGCCCGCTGAAGACGTCGAGGTCGAGCTCGAGTGCGGCCAGACTCACGTGGCCACCGCGGCGGAGGCGATCTCTACGCTGCTCATCCGTCCACCGTACCCGGCGCCGACGACGTGCTCGCGGGCGAGCCGTCGGCGCCCGCGCCGAGGTGGTGTCCCACCCCCATCCGCCCACGCACCTCGGCGAGCGTCAGCGCGGCGATCTCCTGAGCGCGCCGGGCACCGTCCTGGAGGATCGACTCGAGCTCGCCCTCGTCTGCGCGGAGCTCCTGGTAGCGCCCGCGCACGGGCGCCAGGTACTCCACGACGGCGTCCGCGACGGCCGTCTTCAGCTCGCCGTAGCGCGCCTGCGAGAGCTCGGCTTCGACCGCGGCCGGCGCCACGCCCCGCACCGCGGCGAGGATTTCGATCAGGTTGCTGACGCCCGGCTTCTCCGGGTCGCGGCGCACCTCACTGCCGGAGTCGGTGACGGCGCTCTTGAGCTTCTTCTCGATCGCCATGGGTTCGTCGAGCACGTAGACGGTGCCCTGCTCGCTGGAGCCCGTGGTGGACATCTTGCGCGTGGGCTCCTGCAGGTCCATGATCCGCGCGCCGACCTCGGGGATGCGGTGCTCGGGCACGACCAGCACGTCCTCGCCGTCGCCGAAGCGCGCGTTGAAGCGCCTTGCGACGTCGCGCATCAGCTCCAGGTGCTCGCGCTGGTCCTCCCCTACCGGCACCTCCTCGGCGCGGTAGGCGAGCACGTCGGCCGCCTGCAGCACCGGGTAATACAGGAGTCCGGCGGAGACGAGCTCGCGCTGGGCGATCGACTTGTCGCGGAACTGGTGCATGCGCTGCAGGCGGCCCAGCTCGGTGACGCTGGAGAGCAGCCACGTGAGCTCCGTGTGCTCTTTGACGTCGCTCTGTCGGAACAGGACGCAGCGCTGCGGGTCCAGGCCCGCGGCGAGCAGGATCGCGGTCGTGTCGTAAAGGCGCTCGCGCAGTTCGAGCGGCTCGTAGGCGACGGTGATCGCGTGCAGGTCGACGATGCAGAAGATGCCCTCGCCGCGCTCCTGGCTGGAGACGTACTGGGCGATCGCGCCGATGTAGTTGCCCAGGTGCTTACGCCCCGTGGGCTGGATTCCCGAGAAGATCCGCATCGGTCGTTCAGGCCGCGGGGCGGCGTCTCAGCGAGCTGTCGGTGAGCCACGGAGGATCCCAGCCCGTGTCGGCCTG
>DATBZG010000080.1:0-71696 GCA_036513335.1 Solirubrobacteraceae bacterium
TCGACGACGAGCGGGATACCGGTGTCGAACCAGTAACCGTGCAGCTGCATGATCTTGGCCCGCGTGGGCAGGCCGCGCAGATGCAGGTCGCACTCGCCGTAGTCGAACAGGGTGACGGTGTCACAGAGAGCGCGCCTGGCCTTCTCGATCTCGGCGGGATCGGTGAGCTCGCGTGCGACGCCGGCGAAGTTGCCGCCGCGGATGCGCAGACGCACGCTGGGGTTGGAGCGGATGTTCCAAACCCATCCGGCGGCAGCGTTGGGGCGCTTGAGCGCGAGCTGAGGTGGGCGCAACTGCAGGAGATAGGCCCTGTCACCGCGCCGGATCACGCGCACGCATTTGCGCCGCGTCTTGCGGGTCTTGCGCCCGGTGGTGGCGATCACGCCGTAGCCGGCGGGCGGGCGCAGCATGAAGAAGGGCAGCATCAGCGCGCTCAGCAGCCGGCCGTCCCTGGCGGAGCGGATCGTGCGCGTGTGCTTGTCGGCCTCCGCGGCAGCGGCTTGGCGCACGTCGGTGGCGCTCACTGCGCTCTCTCCTGGTTGGCTTGGGGCTCTCGCAGCATCAGGCGCAGCGGCTGGCTGCCGCCGTACTGCAGCTCGCCGACGACGCGAAAGCCCAGCCGCTGGTAGAGCGCAGCGTTGCGCTCGCTGCTGGCCTCCAGGTACGCGGGCAGCCCTGCCAGGTCGCAGAGCTCGAGCGTGGGCGTCATCAGCGCCCGCCCGAGCCCGTGACCCTGTCGCTCAGGCGATACGCCGATTGCGGCGAAGTAGTGATGAGGACCGCGTACGTGCCGCGACTCCACGCGTGCGAGCAGCGTCGCGGCGCGCGGGAGCCTGAGGCGGAATGCCCGACTGAACGCAGGCCCGTGCAGGGCGAGCGCGCGTGGCGGCATGCGCCACATTCCGGGTCCGTTGGAGATGGCGGCTCCGGCGAGATCGTCTGTGGTCCACACGCTCCCGCGCGCGAGCCCGACGGCGTGCAGCTCGATGCGGAAGTAACGCTGCAGTCCCTGCAAGCGTGTGCGCTGGTTGGGCAGCAGCCGTTCGAACACGGGGTCGTGGTCGAACGCGTCAGCAAGCACCTTGGCGAGCGGCACGACGTCGTCGACCGTTGCCCTGCGCGGCGCAGCTGGCGGTTGCTGGTGGACGGCTGTGGGCTGCGACATCTGCGGAACTCCGATGGAAAGCGCCATCTGCAGGCCTCCGTATGCTGTTGCTCGTTTAGTACAGCGTCTTATACAATGTATAAATGAGGATGTCCACCCCAGTTTCCGACAGCAGCGCGAGCGCGGGCGACACGCACCGCGAGCGCCTGTTGCAGGCGGCGCAGGCGCTGCTGCGTGAGCGCGAGTACGGGAACATCACGGCGCGCGACCTGGTGGCTGCATCGGGCACGAACCTGGGCTCGATCGGTTACCACTTCGGCTCGAAGGAAGCGCTGCTGAACGAGGCGATCGGGCTGGCGCTTGAGCAGTGGGCGGAGAGGATCGGGCGCGCGATCCGCAGCGAGGGCGCGGGAGGCCTGATGGGGATGATGGCGGGCTCGCTGAGCCTCGCGCTGGACGAGCACGAGTCGATCCGCCCGTACTACCTGGCGTTCATAGAGGCGCTGGCGCGCAGCGCCCGCTCACCACAGCTGCGCGAGCAGCTGGCGGCGCACTACAACCGCCAGCGTGAGCGAATTGCGGCGTGGATCGAGGAGTCGCTGCCGGGAAGGTTGAGCGCGCGAGAAGCTCTCCACTTGGCGTCGCTGATGATCGGCACGGCGGACGGGATGATGATCCAGGCGTTCGTTGACGCAGACAGCACACCGAACAGCGGCGAGCTTGCGGTGGCGACAGCGAACGCATTCAGGGCTGCACGCGAGTAGCGAGGTAGCACGCGGCCGCGGCGGCCGCGCTAAAGTCGCGAGTGTTGCAAGGGAGCGCAGGAAGCCGTGTAGGAGAGGCAGCGACTGGGCGCGGGATGCGCCAGACGCTGGCGTTGCTGTGGCTTTTGCTGTGCTGCGCGCTGGCGATCCCGCCGGCTGCGTCGGCTGAAGACCTGTATGTAGCGGACAGCGCGACGAATTCGATCGCGGGCTTTCAGATCGGCAGCGAAGGCCTGCTTTCGCCGATCGCATGTGCCGAAGCGGCACTGTGTGAAACGGAAGCGGGGCCTGCGACGCTGGCGATCAGTCCGAACGGGAAGTACGTGTTCGTGGTGAACAGGACAGAAAAAACCGTCTCAACCCTGGCGATTGGCAGCGACGGCTCGCTGTCGAAAGTGGCATGCCGAAAGAACTGCAACACGGCGAGTGAACCGACAGGGATCGCGACCACACCGAACGGGAAGTACTTGTACGTGGCCAACTCTGGCCCGGGCAACCTTGGCCCGGGAACGATCGCGGCCTTCTCCGTCGGCTCCGACGGCGCGCTGACGAAGGTCGGATGCAACCCGAACAACCAATGCGAGACCGAAGGCAGGCCGGAAGGCCTGGCGGTGAGCCCCAACGGCGAGGTCCTCTACGCGACGACAGCGGTCAAAAAAGGAGGAACGGAGAAGCCGGGCGTGGTGTCCATATTCTCGATCGGCGAAAAAGGCGAGCTTGCGCCTGTCCCCTGCTCCGACTGCCAGACGGGCGCGCAGCCAAGCGCGGTCACGATCACACCGAACGGCAAGTACGTGTACGTGGCGAATCACGCATCGGACACAGTGTCCATCTTTGAAGTGGGCGAAGGGGGCCTGCTGTCGCCGGTCGCGTGCACTGAAACAGACTGCGGGACAGGAGAGGAACCGGAGGGGGCGACGGCGAGCCCGAACGGCAGGTACCTGTTCGTCTCGAACACGGCCAGAGAACCACCTGAACCAACGACGGAACCACCTGAACCGGCGTTTGTGTCTGTGTTCTCAATCGGAGCCGGAGGCACGCTCTCGCCGGTCGAATGCGCAGAGCAGGACTGCGAAACGGCGAGCAATCCGGGGGGCGTGGCGGTAAGCCCTGAAGGCGAGTTCCTGTACGCGGCGAATTCCGGCGCGGGGACGATCTCGCCCTTCTCGATTGGCCTGGAAGGAGCTCTGAATCCGATCGCATGCATGTCACTGGATTGCAGCGCGGGCTCGGGCGAGTACATCCAGTCGCTTGCGATCACACCCGATCAGGCGCCGACGGCGTCGTTCACGGACGCACCGGCGAGCGCGGGCGCGGCGACGACCTTCGACGCCTCCGCATCGACCGCCTCGACGGGGCACAGCGTGGTGAGCTATGAGTGGAACTTCGGCGACGGCTCGAGCGAAGAGACGACGTCGCCGTCCACGAGTCACGTTTACGCGACGGCAAGCCCCTACACCGTGACGCTCACGGTGACCGATTCGGCGGGCTGCTCGACCGAACCGATCTTCACGGGGCAGACGGCCAGCTGCAACGGCTCGAGCAACGCCGAGCACACGGCGACGGTGGCGGTGCCGAGCGTGAACCTCAACCTGAAAGTCTCGTTGGGGAGCACGAAACTACCCGCGATCAGACTGTTCGGCAGAGGCTCGATCTTGCCTACGCGCGTGAAACTGACGCTGAGCGACGTGCACGAGAGCGCTGCCAAGTGGCGCGAGGGCAAGGCTCTGGCTCACATCAGCTCGAGCAAGAAGCGCCCGCCGATCGGCACGCGCTTCTCCTTCGATCTCAGCCAGACGGCGAGCGTGACGTTCACGTTCTTCCAGTCGCTCCCCGGCCGCCGCGTGACGAAGCGATGCGTGGCGCCGAGCCGTCACAACGCGCACGCGCATAGCTGCCTGCGCTCGGTACTCGCGGGCACGCTGAAGCTGGCGGCTGGCGAGGGCCTGGATACGCTGCGCTTCTACGGTCTGCTCTCCAGGCACAAGCGCTTGAGCCCAGGCAACTACACGCTGGTGTTGAGCGCGACTTCGGCCTCTGGCGTGCACGCGACGACGACGGCACTGCACTTCACGATCGCCAAGCCGAGCGGTTGAGCGGTCCGCTAGGCCCGGCGGTTGATTAGCAAGATCACGCAGACGCAAACGACGACGAGGGCCAGGAGGACGTAGAGCACTGTCATCGCCTGGACCTCCCCCTCCTGGGGCAGGGCATGTTGTACGTCGTCTGAGCGCTGGCGCCGCCGAGGAAGCCCAGTTCTACCTTCACGAGCCAGCCTCCCTCCGAGCACTTGGCGGGCAGCGTGACGTAGGAGACGGCCCGCTTCCCCTGTTGGTAGGCGGCGCCGACCCTGACGGTGCCTTCGAGGATGGAGGCGTCGAGCGCCCCGGGCACGGTCTCGATCAATGGGATTTCCTCCATGAATTCCATGCTGAACGGCGGCGCCGCGTCAACGACGTGGCCGGCGGCAAGGATTTCGAGCGACACGGGCGTATTGCCGTCGACGAACAGCTCCAGACCACCGCCGGGCGCGAAGATCGGCTGCACGGTGGCGGTCTCGGGAACGCGTTCGCTGCCGAAGCTGACGACGCCGAGACCGGAACCCAGGGGACCGGCGAGCGACTTCTTGGGGCACGCCTCGGGACCGCGCTGTTCTATGACCGCTGGCGCGCACGAGGCGAACGCCTGCGGGCGGACCTTTGCGCCGGCGGGCGCGAAGTACCTGATCGAGGTCAGCGGCGGCGGGTAGCCACCATATTCAGTCCCGGAGATCTTGCCTTCGACCTGGATCACCGCGCCCGCTCCAAGGATGTCGCCGGTGCCTGTAACGCCTGGGATCGGCAGCGCCTTGGTCTTCAGCGTGAAGGTCGGCGCGGCAGACGATGCAGATGCAAGGCCGAAGGCCAGACCGAGGACGAGCAGGCAGGCGACCGCTCCACCTGTACTTGTGCGCAGCTTGCCAAAGATTGCCATGACTGCCTCCGTTCCGCTCGAGGGCTCTCGATGCATGCATTGGAGGCGCTCGACGGCGGAAAGGGTTCACATGAGCAGAGAAACCTCGCGCCCCCGCGCGCACCGTCCGTGGCGGCGACGTTCTCAGGCGCCTACACGAACAGGCCGGAGCCGACCCAGTCGCCGGGGCCGCCGGAACCACGCGGGGCGAAGAAATAGCCGCCGCCCACGGGCGTGATGTAGTCGACCATTTCCTCCGCCTCCAGGCGCGTCTGGACGGTGGCGAACTGGCGCTGGATGTCCTGGTTGAAGGCGACGAACACGAGTCCTTGGTCGAGGTTGCCCGCTTCGTCGATGCCGCGGTCATAGTTGTAGCCGCGACGGAGGATGCGCTGATCGGCGGTCTGGGGAGTGCGCGGATTGGCAAGCCGGATATGGGCCAGGAGCGGTATTCGCTTGCCTTCCGGGTCGAGGTCGTAGCGAGGATCCTCGAACTCGTTCCTACCACCCAACGGGGCCCCGCTCACGCGGTAGCGGCCGATCATGTTCTGCTGCTCGAACATCCCGACCCGGTCCCAGAACTCGACGTGCATACGGATCGTGCGCACCACCTGGTAGGTGCCGCCTAGCGCCCACGCGGGCTCGCCGCTGTCCGCCTGCACCCAGACCAGCTCGTCCATTAGGCGCTCGTCGTCCACGTCGGGATTGGCGGTGCCGTCGCGGAAGGCAAAGAGGTTGCGCGGGTTGTTGGCCGGTGTCGGTCCGCGTCTGGCGCTCTGGAAGCCGTCGATGCGCCAGCGCGGGGTCAGGTGACCGGCGACCGAGCGCATCAGCTCGCGGACGGTGTGCGTCACGGTGTCTCGCTGCCCTGCGCATACCGACAACAGCACGTCACCGTGGGTGCGGGTCGGTTCGAGGTTGTCGTGCGAGAAGTTGGGCATGCGTTCTAGCCCCTTGGGTCTCATTGCGTGCAGGCCGTAGCGCCCGTCGAACAGCGACGCGCCGAACGCGATCGTGACGGTCAGCTGATCCGGCGCGTTGACGGGGCCGAGGATCCCCGAGTCTGGCGGCGGGTCGTCGAGCTCCTCGGCACCGACGGTGTCCCCCTGCGCGAGCGAGCGGGCGCGCGTGCTGAGATCCCGCAGCGCGGCGACGAGCGTCGAACGATCGGGCGCAAGCGAATCGAGCGCGACGAAGCTGCTCTGCGCCTGGGCGGGCGTCAAGATCCCGGCCTGGTGCTCGGCGTCGAACGCCACGCGCGTGGCGAGCTCGTTTGCAAGCGTCTGGCGGGCCTGCGCGGCTGTGGTCTGCGTCGGGGAGCTTGCTTGACTCTGGGCCTCGGCGACCGCGCCGGCGACGCCACCAAGCCCGGTCGTGCCGATCAGCGCCGCTGAACGGGTGAGGAACTGCCGGCGGTCGAGCGGGCTCATAGTTCGCGTTCCGCCACCTTTCTCGCTGCTGCTTCTGTCGCTCTTTCCGCGGGCGACGGCTGGGGAAGCTTGGGTACCGGCGAGCGGACCTTGGTCTCGAGGGTGCCGGGCATCTCCTCCAGCGCTGAGAGGGCGCCGGCGACATAGCCGTTGAGCCGCTCGCGTTCGTAAATGCTGAGCTCCGAGAGGATCGGGTAGCGACCGTGGTGTCGGGCGCGGATCGACGCCAGTACCTCGTTCAGCATCAACAACTCGGCGCGCACTTCGCCCTCCGTGTTTTCGCGCCCCGACAGGAGCGGTTCAAGCGTGTGGAAGACCTCTTCGGTTGCTGCCAGCCCGGCCGCCGTACCGAGCACGCCTTGCCGACTCCACGGCACGTCCATGCCGCTCAGCAGATCGCGCTGCGCATCCTCGATGATCTCGTGCGAGCGCGTCGCGTATTCCAACGGAGTGATTTCAACTCGCGCCACGACGCCGCTCAGCTTGGCGAGATCGTGCTGCAGGCCGACATCCAAACCGATCAGCGACGACAGGCTTTGGCCGCCCCAAAGGCCGATTTCGATGCGGTGAAGGCCTGTGAAGCGCGGGTCGGTAGCGCCCCCCGGGAATTCACCGGGAGTGCCGTCGATCGCGCTGTTAGCGACCGCCGCTTCTCCGCTGAGGTAGACCGCCCCCAGGTGCAGGTAGTCGTTCCAGGTCTCCTCCCAAGCCGACATCGCCGCCATCCGCGCACCATCTACCAGCGCGTGCTCCAGCAAGATCGCCTCAGCGTGCGCACGGGCGATCCACCGCCGAGAATATGTGCGGTACTCGTTCTCGGGCACCGTGAACGCGGCTGCGGGCAGCGGGGAGAGCTCGGAGATCTGTTCGCCGGCGGTGTTCGTGCCGTCGTCCTCGAGGTCTGCCACTTCTGTGCCATAGCGGCTGGCGGGGATGTTCGTGCCATAGACCTTCGACAGGCGCCCGGCGAGTGGATTGGGCACGCTCTTGGAAGCGGTCTCCGAGACGGAGAAGCGGCGCGCCTTGCTCGAGCCGTCGGGAGTCAGCGCGGACCCCAGAAACGCGGCTGCTGCGAGCAGTGCGATCGCACCGAGCACCAGCAGCGACGACTTGACCGCGAACGGGGTTCTGGGCGAGGGCAACCTTTTGTCTTCTTGTCGCGGATCGAAGAGTCACTGACACGAGCCTGCGGAGATCCGCAGGCTCGCTCAGGCGCGACAGTACGCCCGTCGCACGCACCTGCCTGTTACAAAAATGTGAGCGAGACATTCTGTTAACGGGAGGTTCACAGCAGTCACAGAATTGCAACGGCTCGGTGACCGGCTGATGACAAGTCCACTCCATGCGCAGCGGCAGCATGGTGGCGCGCTTCGTCATGGGGGGCAGGGGCGCGATGCGCCTCCAGAGCCGCCCGAACGAAGCCAAAGGAGAATCGGCCTTGCGTACCCGCAAGAAGGTCTTGGCGGCACTCGTCGCCGTGCTCGCTCTTGGAGCGGCCACCCTCAGCATCTCGATGTCGAGTGCATCATCACCAGACGCAGGGCCGCTGCCCGCGGCGGCTACTCCGATTGAACACGTGGTCGTGATCTTCCCTGAGAACATCTCGTTCGACCACTACTTCGGAACCTACCCCTACGCCTCGAACTCGGTTGGCGAGCCACAGTTCCATGCGCTCCCCGGGACCCCGGGCGTGAACGGCCTGAGCAACGGGCTGCTGACGAACAACCCCAACGAGTACAACCCGAAACGGCTTGGTCCCGAAGAAGCGCTCACGTGCGACCAGAACCACAGCTACACGCCCGAGCAGGAAGCCTTTGACAACGGCTTGATGAACGACTTCGTCCAGAAGACGACGGGCAGCAGCTGCTCTGAAACAGGCGCGATCAACTCCTCGAAATACGGGCCCAAGGGCATCGTGATGGACTACTACGACGGCAACACCGTCACCGCGCTGTGGGACTATGCGCAGCACTACGCGCTGAACGACAACTCCTATGACAACCAGTTCGGTCCGTCATCGCCTGGCGCGATCAACCTCGTCAGCGGCGACACGGAAGGCGCGGAAACGCACGGCGGCACGAGCTCCTCGGTCGTCAACGGCGTCCTGCAGGGAGACGGCGAACCGTACTTCGACCAGTGCAGCAACGCCGGCAGCGCGCTCGGGGCAGAAGGTCTGCCGACGGGTGTGACGGTCTCGCTCACGGGCAAGAACATCGGCAACCTGATGAACGAAAAGGGCGTCACCTGGGGCTGGTTCCAGGGCGGCTTCACCCCGTCGGCCACGGAAAACTCAGCTCACGAAAAGCGAGCGGTGTGCGGCACGAGCCACAAGAACATCGGCGGCGCGAGCGTCACCGACTACGTGCAGCACCACGAGCCGTTCGAGTTCTACGAAAGCACCGCCAACCCCGATCACGTCTCGCCCAGCTCGGTGGAACAGGTCGGCTACAGCGACCCGGCGGGGACGAAACTGAACGAAGCAGTCAACCACCAGTACGACCTGTCGTGGTTCAACAAGGCGGTAGCGGAAGGCGACATGCCTCAGGTCTCTTTCCTGAAGCCGCCCGCGTATGAGAACGGGCACGCCGGCAATTCCGACCCGCTCGACGAACAGCGTTTCCTGGTGGAAGAGATCAACGACATCGAGCAGTCGAAGTACTGGGCGAACACGGCGATCGTGATCGACTACGACGACTCGGACGGATGGTATGACCACCAGCTGGGCCCGATCGTCGACCCATCGAACGACACCAGCGATCAGCTGAACGGCCCCGGCAAATGCGGGACGGTGACGGCTGAAGACCCCGAACACAAGGACCGTTGCGGCGTCGGACCGCGGCTGCCGCTGCTGGTGATCTCACCGTGGGCGCGTCGCAACTATGTCGACGGCACGTTCACCGTGCAGTCGTCGATTACGAAGTTCATCGAGGAAAACTGGAGCCTCGGCAAAATCGGCAGCG
Source organism: Solirubrobacteraceae bacterium (assembly GCA_036513335.1). Taxonomy (GTDB): domain Bacteria; phylum Actinomycetota; class Thermoleophilia; order Solirubrobacterales; family Solirubrobacteraceae; genus Palsa-744. Next base: position 9,212 of record DATBZG010000080.1, read on the forward strand.
GCTCCGAGGACGCAGCGTCCGGCACGCTGGACAACATGTTCGACTTCAACACAAGCGAACAGCGAGCGCCGGAGCTCCTGCTGAACGACGAAACGGGCGAGATCGAAAAGGAAATCCCCGCACCGGAAAAGGAAGGCAAAGAAGGGAAAGAAGGCAAGGAAGGACCGGCAGGCCCGGCGGGACCGGAAGGCAAAGCGGGACCGGCTGGACCGGAAGGAAAACCTGGCCCCGCGGGACCGGAAGGCAAAGAAGGGAAAGAAGGCCCGCAAGGACCTCCCGCGGAGCTGATCCTGTGCAAAGTGACCGGCAAAAACAAAAACGTCAAAGTCACCTGCACGGAGGAAGGCGTTTCAGCGAACACTGAGGCAGTCGTCTCGTTGGCGCGTGCCCACAAGGTGGTCGCGCACGGCCGCGGCAGGCTGGGGACGAAGATCGCCCTCAGGTACAAGGCCAACCTGAAGGGGCGCTACACGCTGTTCGTGGAGATCCCCGGTAAGAGCAGCATGTCGCGAGTGATACATCTGCCCTAGGAGCAGAGGAGCGGCGGCGAGTGGGACGCCGCACAAAGACGCACCTCCCCGGGTATCGCGCCCCGGGGAGGTGCAGTGCTCGTCGGTAAACCCTAAGTGCTAGACGGGCGAGCCGGCCGGCGGCGCGACGGGTGAGACCCGGCTAGCGGCTGAGCGCCGACGTTCGGGCCTGACACTCATCCACCAGTTGGCCATCGGCAGGAGGAACAGCAGGCCTCCGAGCAGGATCAGCAGGATGCCAGCGAGGACCGCGATGCTCCCGATTTGCGCCCACCCCCAGGCGTTCAACAAAAGGCCCTTGAGCGTCTCGCCCATGAACAGGGTGGTGCGCTCACCGGCGAGCTTTTCGTTCTTCATGCCGCCGGCGATCCATTCGCCGCTCACCTGCGCGTAGGTCTTACCGCCTGAGATCTTGGTCATGTCGGGCCCGATCTGGTCTTCGGCGTAGGCCTTGGCCTGTGCGCCGGTGGTCACCTGCTGGCCCGCGTAGCGCTTCAGGTTCGGATACTCAGCGGGCTTGGGAAAGTAGATCTTCTGTGGCCCGAGCTGGTCGCGGACAACCTGATGGGAGTAACTGCCGCCCACGATCGCCACGATCCCCAACGCGATCATCCCGGCGGCTGCGCCTGCGGCGATCGGAGTGAGGCTTGTGATTTTCTGCAGAAATGTGCGCATGACGCCTCCCAGATGAAAGTTCCCTTGTCGCACACAGACTGATCTGAGACGGCCCTCGCACCATCCGCTCACGACCACACGCCTCTTGCGGGAAACCACTTAGAGAAGCGAGCCTCAGTCGCACGCCGGTCGGGACCGGCGAGGCCGCCTCACCCGGCGAGCGACCGGTCGCCGATCCAGTAGCGGGGCCCGGGGCCCAGGCGCTGAGCGCGGTCTTCCGGATTGGCAAGCTTGCAGCGGTCCAGCGACAGGCATCCGCAGCCAATGCAATCGGTCAGGCCTGCACGCAGGCGCTGCAGCTCGGCGATGCGCTCGTCGATCCGCGCTGTCCATCCACTAGACAGTCGCGCCCAATCGCCGCGCGCGGGTGCGCGGTCCGGAGGCAGCTTGGCGAGCTCCGCGCCGATCTCCTCCAGCGTAAGGCCCACGCGCTGCGCGAACACAATGAAGGCGACCCGCCGCAGCACAGGACGGGCGAAGCGTCGATGGCCGGAGCCGGCGCGCTCGGAGGCGATCAGCCCGCGCTCCTCGTAGAAGCGCAGCGCGGACGTGGCAACCCCGCTGCGCCTCGCCACCTCGCCGATCGTCAGCGCATCCACACCAGGAAGGAAAGCGCTTCCGGCCCTTGACTTCAAGTGCACTTGAAGTTGTAGCGTCACTGGAAAGCGCAATCAGGAGGCGACGATGACCAGCACGGACACGAAGACGGCGAGCGAGCGCATCACCGAGGAGGTGTGCTCGTGGCCGGGCGTCTCCGCGGGACCGGGCCGCCGCGGCGAGTTTGCGTTCAAGGTCGGCCACCGCGAGATCGGCCATCTGCACGGCGACCACGCAGCGCACTACTTCTTCCCGCAGGAGGAGTGGGCGGCGCTGAAAGAGGAAGGACGGATCGTGCCACACCCGGTGTTCCCCGATCGGCGCGGCCCCGCCGCGCGACGGATCGAGGACGAGGCCGACATCGCTGACGCGATCGCGCTCATGCGCATGAACTACGACCGCATCCTCGCCGGCCACGGTCTGCCCGCAGAGCCCAGCGCCGGTCCCCCGCTTCCGGCTTAGCGGTTCTTAGGCCCCTCGACGCGCCGCAGCCGCACGCCGCCCAACTCGATCGACTCTCCCCCACCCGGCAGCTCGTGCGGGAGCTCGACGGCGATCTCGACGATGCCTTCACCACTCTGCTCTGCGGCCGCCTCGAACCGCACCTCGCCGCCATCCAGGCGCAACACCGGCCCTGAGTCCACGGCAACACCCAACACCTCACCCCAGCGCGCAGCGACCGCCTCCGGGTCGCCCACCGCCACGGTGATCCCCACGAGTCGCCCCGCCGCGCCGGTGCCGGTGTGGCCGATCCACTCGGGGCCGCCCCAGCGCCAGCTGCCGTACGGTCGCGACTGGTCCAGCGAGACGATCGCGCCGCGCATGTCCGCCGGGTGCAGATGCGTCCCCGAGATGTCCGGCAGATCGAGCTGCCAGACGACGCGGACGCCCAACCCGAGCGCGCGCGAGCGCGCTCCCTCGAGATCTTGCAGGTCGAAGATCGCCATGTAGCCGCCGTCGCCGCCATGGCGCTCCAGGTGACGGCTCGCGGCGGTGCCCGGCTGGTTCGGTGAGATGACCTCCAGGAAGCAGTCGCCCAGCGCGAACACAGTGTTCTGCAGGCCGAACTCCCCCACCCCCGGATCGCGGAACGGCTCGCCGAGCCCGAGTGCCGAGCGCAACGCGTCCGCGACGGGCTCGAGCTCCTCGGCGACCAGCACCGCCTGACGCAGGCGCACGTGTGATCCCCCTGCACTCATTCGAGCAGCCTACCCGGCCCTCCTACGTTCTTCCTACGAGGCTCTTATCGAATTGCTGCGCGCCTGCCCGATGCTCATGCGACCGACCAGAGCAACCAGAGCAGCCGCATCTGAGCGCCGCCGCGGCCCCCTCCGCGGCGGCGCTCACCTCCCGATCCGATGCCCAAATACAGAGAGCGCCCCTCGCTGAACATCTTCCTCGGCCTGCTTGGCATCGGCGCGGTCGTCGTCGCGTACACGAGCGTCGGCAAGGCCTCCCAGACCGCCGCCTCGAGCCGACGGACCGCCACGGTCGCAAGGGGAGTGGTCCAGTCGACGGTGTCCGGCAGCGGCAACCTGGCGGCCTCCAGCGAACTGGACGTGGGATTCAAGACGGCGGGCGTCGTCACGCACGTCTACGTCAAGCAGGGCGAGCATGTGCTCAGTGGCCAGCTGCTGGCCACGCTTGACCCGGAGAGCGCCGAAGTGACCCTGGAACAGGCCAAGGCGAGCCTCGAGTCCGCGCAGGCGAGCCTCGTCCAGGAGGAGGAAGACGACGGTGAAGCCTCCACCTCCACCTCGAGCTCGAGCGAAGCCACGCGCGAAGCGAACGTCGCCTCTGCGAAAGCGACCGTGAGGAGCGATGCGCTGACGGTGAAAGACGATGAGGAGGCCGTGCAGGACACGAAGCTGTACGCACCCGAGGACGGAACGATCGTGACGCTCTCGGGCGAGGTCGGTGAAACCGTCTCTGCCACTTCTGGATCCTCCTTCGCGGTACTCAGCGACCTCTCCTCGATGAAGCTCGTCGTTTCCCTCAGCGAATCTGAAATCGGCGAGGTCAAAGACGGTCAACCGGCAACGGTCACCGTGGAAGCGCTCAGCGGAGCGAAGCTGGCTGCTCGCGTTTCGGAAGTCTCGATGCTCTCCACCAGCAGCAGCGAAGCCGTCAGCTACGACGTCACCTTCCTCCTCGAGCAGATGCGCCCGGGCCTGAAGGCCGGCATGAGCGCCGTGGCGGAAGTGGTGGTCGAACAGGCGGAAGGCGTCAACGTCCCGACGAGCGCGATCAGCGGCGAGACGGTGACGGTCTTGCGCGCCGGCAGAGATGTCAGTCAGGCGATCACGAAGGGACTAGCAGGCAACACCACGACGATCGTCCTGAGCGGACTGAAAGCCGGAGAGACGGTCGTCCTGCCGGAAGCACAGTCGACCAGCTCATCGAGCGCCTCCTCCTCCTCCAAGTCGGCCGCTGCGACCAGTAGCGGCACGCTTGGCGGTAGCGCCGCGGGCGGCCTGGGCGCGGCTGCAGGCGGCGGACTGCCCACAGGCGCAGGCCCGGGCGGCGGAGGCCCGCCGTGACGTCGGTGGCGCCAGATGAGACCCACGGTCACCTCGCCGAGAGCGAGGGCGAGGCCCCGCCCGGCTTGGAGCTGGCCCCGCGCCCGCGCAGCCGCCTGATCGGGTGAAAGGCAGCGAGGGGAGCACCGTGAAGGTAGCCACCTCAGCGGCCACGACCGTCACGAAGACGGTGAAAGCAAAGGTGAAAGCGATTCACCCAGGCGAAACGGTGACGATCACGGGCAGCACCGGCTCGAAGGGATCGGTCACCGCTGAATCGATCAGCGTGGGGTCGGGCGCGGTCGGCGGCGGCTCGCTTGGCGTGGGGTAGCGGTTTCGCCTTCAGCTGAGCGCAGCGTCGAGCCTCCGAGCGAATGCGACTGGTTCAATCGCCGGATATCGGTAGAGGTCGCCCTCGATTGCCGAGTACAACTCACGCAAGAGTGCTGCATCCACGAGTCCGGACTCGAGCATGCTCTGAACGTCCGCGAGGTCCTGCTCGAAGCCACGCTCGATCTTCGAAAGCGCCTGCGAGTAGAAGTCGAAGTGATGAACCGAGATCCGGCCCTCGCGAAATACCAGTGGGCTCCGCTCGCGCCATTCGGGAAGCTCGGGGATGAAATCGGGCGGCGACGCAAGCTCGACGTTGATGCCGAGGCGCTCCTTGAGCAGCGGAATCGCTCGCAGCAGCTCGTCGGATTCTGGTTCGAAGCGGAGATCGACGTCGATGGTCGTCTCGCGCCATCCCTCCATCACCGCACTCGAGCCTCCGGTCAGGTAGATCCGAACGGGTCCACTGGCTGCGTGAGCGAGCCCCGTTGCCAGGCTGCGTAGCCGCTGCTCGTCAACCGGCGGACGCATGCTCCGCCGCGCGCGCGAAGCTGACGATCCGGCCAACCAGTGCGTTGTAGCGGCTGTGCGCCCCTGGGTCCGCCTCGGTGAGCAGCTCGTAGAGGCGATGAGACGGAGCATCTCCCAGGTTGAGCGGTACCTCGACCCCCACAGATCGCAGACGCGGAGCGGCCATGCTCACCACCAGCGATGCCTCGCTCTCGCGACCGGCAGATAGATCGTCCAGACCGGTGCTGACGAGCTCATATCCGGGCAGTCGACTCCACGCACGTGTCATGGCCTCAATGGTAGGCCGCAGTCGCAAACTGAGCCCCGACGGGGGCCGCGGAAGAGAGGCGCGCTAAGCAGCGGCGCGCGTCGGCAGGAGCGCGCGCTGCAGGAACTCGCTCGTTGCGGAAGCTTCGAGCGGCCTGGCGAACAGGAAGCCCTGGCCACTGTCGCAACTCTGGTCGCGCAGCTCAGACAGCTCCTGGTCCTGCTCGATCCCCTCCGCGAGGGTCTCGATGCACAGAGCGCGTCCGAGTGCGACGAGGCTCTGCAGGATCGTCTCGCTCTCGCGGCAGCTCGTCATTTTGGCGACGAACGAGCGGTCGATCTTCAGCGCGTCCACTGGGAAGTTCTGCAGGTGCGCCATCGATGAGTAGCCGGTGCCGAAGTCGTCGATCGCGATCTTCACGCCGAGGTTCTTGACGGCGCACAGCCGCGCAGCAGTTGCGTCGACATTGCGCATCAGCGCGGTCTCGGTGATCTCCAGCGTGAGCATCGAGGGCTCGAGGCCGGTGCGCGCGAGCGTCTGCTCGACGTGCGTGACGAACCCATCCTCGTCGAGCTGGCGAGCGGAGACGTTCACCGCCACCGCGGTGGGGTGTCCCTCCTCACGCCAGCGAACGGCTTCGCGGCAGGCCTCCCCCAGCACCCAGCAACCGACGTCGACGATCAGCCCCGTCTCCTCGAGCAGCCCGATGAACTCGTCCGGCTGCAGCACTTCCCCGCCCGCCCGGCGCCAGCGGATCAGGGCCTCCATGCCGGTCGGCGTCATGCTCTGGAGGCTGAAGGTGGGCTGGTAGACGAGGAAGAACTGGTCGTTGGCGATCGCGCTGCGCAGGTCGATCTCGAGCTCGGTCCTGCTCTGGATCGCGGCGTGCATCCCCGACTGGAAGACGGCATAGCCGTTGGAGCCGCGCTCCTTGGCGTGGTACATGGCGATGTCGGCGTCGCGCAGCAGCTCGCCGGCGCTCTCGCGCTCGCCGCAGGCGATGCCGACGCTGGCGGTCACCGTGAACGGCGTCTCGTCCTCGCCGAGGCGGATCGGCCGGCGCAGGCTCTCCAGCAAGCGCTCGGCGATCACCTCGGGGCCGTGCTCGAGCGCCTGGTCTCCTGCAATCACCACGAACTCGTCGCCGCCGAGCCTGCCCACCGCGTCGCTGCCCCTGAGCGTGGCGCTCAGCCGCGCGGCAACTCCGCGCAGGAGCTCGTCGCCGACCTCGTGGCCAAAGCTGTCGTTGACGCTCTTGAAGTTGTCGAGATCGATGAACAGTGCGGCGATCGCAGTGCTGTGGCGCTGGGCGCGGCGCAGCATCTGTTCGACCCGGTCGAGGATCAGCGCGCGATTGGGCAGTCCGGTGAGCGTGTCATGGGTGGCCAGGAACGCAAGCTCCTCCTGGCGGCTCTCGAGATCGTGCTCTGCGCTTTTGCGCTCCTGCTCGAAGGACTCGCACATGCGCACGAGCGTCACGTTCAAGCTCCGTCTGAGCATTGAGTAGCCCTGCTCGACGGTGCCCGCGGAGATCTGCATCTCGGCGGCGCAGTCGGCCATGACCTCACATGCGGAGTCACACCAGCGCAGGCAGCGCTTGGTCACCTCGTTGAGCGGTGCGGAGCGCTGCGCGGCGAGCTGGGCAAAGATCTGCCAGGACTCCTGGCCGACCTCTCGCGCGACGTCGGCGCCCTCACCGGACATCCAGCGCGCGACGGCGGTGGTGGACACCGCGCCGACGCGGGCGAAGCGCTCTTCCACGCTCTCTCCCAGCAGTTGGCCCGATTCCCTGGAACGGCGCATCATCGCCGCGACCACATCGTCCGTGCGCGCGCTCAGGGCTGCGCCTAGTTGGCTCAGCTCATCCGAGTTCATGACCGGTTGCCCCCCGCATCGCAAGCTGGCATCGGCAACCCTCGACCCTCGCTTTATCGCTTAGCAGCTGTACACCGCGCGGTCTGCAATTGCCATCTCCGCCCGGCGAGACAGCAAAAGCCCGCAATCGCCTACTCCGCGGCGACGCGTTGGAAGATCCTCGGTATATCGTCGTCTTGACACGCTGGGCAGCGGGAAGCGGTCAGATCAGGGCTCGCCCGGCTGGCGGTGAGCAAAGGCGATGCGAAGGAGACCCATGAGTGACTACGCAGTGACGCGCATCGATGAGGTCGAAGAGCTGGACGACGGACGCTGCCGGTGGCGCCCGATCCGCCACCATCTCGGCGTCACCGCGTTCGGCGTGAACTCCTGGACCGCCCGCGAGACCGGCGAACGGATCATCAACGAGCACAACGAGGACGAGCCCGACTCCGATGAGGAGGTCTACCTCGTCACGGAGGGCTGCGCCGAGTTCCAGCTCGACGACGACCGGGTCACCGCGCCCACGGGGACCTTCGTCTTTGCCCGCCCAGGCGTCAAGCGCACCGCGTTCGCACTGGAGCCGATGACCACAATCGTCGTCATCGGCGGCACCCCAGGCAGGGCATACGAGCCCAGCGGATGGGAGATCTGGGCGCCTTTGAACCGGCTGTATGAGGCGGGTCGCTACGAGGAGGCCGCTGAGCGCGGGCGCGCGCTCGTCGCTGCCTATCCGGGCTATCCCGCGATGCTCTACAACCTCGCGTGCTGTGAGAGCCTCGCCGGGCGCACGAGCGACGCGCTAGAGCACGTCAGCCGCGCGATCGAGATGTCAGAGCGCTTCCTCGCCTACGCGCAGGAGGACTCGGACCTGGATCCGATTCGCGAGCAACCCGCGTTCCAGGAGATCCTCAAGGCGCACGGCCTGTAGCAACGCGATCACTCCGCAGCGTAGGGAAGCGCGCTGGGCGCCTTGAGCTCCTCGAGGTGGAGCAGCGTCACCACCCGCTGGGCGCCTCCCTTCAGCGAGAGCGCGAGAATCACCGACTGCAGCTCGCCGATGTCGCGTGCGACGACGTGGAGGATCGCATCGGTCTCTCCGGCCACGAGCTCGCCGGAGATGATCTGCGGGGTCTCCCGCACGAGCTTGCGAAAGCGGTTGTCCGCGGCGAGCGTGTGGGCGCCGAGCGTGACCTCGACGTGGACCTGGATTGGAAAGCCTGCGGCTGCCGGGTCGACCCGGGCATGAATGCCCGCGATGATGCCGTCGTCCTTCAGGCGCCTGACGCGGTGCAGCGTGGCGGCGGGAGAGAGCCCCACGACACGCGCAAGCTCGACGTTCGTGCGATCGGCGTTCGCCTGCAGCTCACGGATGAGCGCGCGGTCAATATCGTCAATTGAATCGGCCATTTGACGCAATTATATTGCAAGAAGTGCCCGTTCTATGAGATTAGATCTGGGATTGATGAACTTGCACAACACAATGTTTGTCCATGCAACGCATCAACTCGATCTCCGAGCGCCCACGCGCGCTCATCGCGCTCATGCTCGCCGGGAGCACCTGGGGCTTGACGCTGCCGCTGTCGGCGGTGGCGCTCCGCGGCGTCGCCCCGGCGGCGCTCGTGAGCATTCGCTTCGGATGCGCGGCGAGCATTCTCGCCGTCATCGCCCGTCGTGGGAGCCTGCGGGCGGCACTCACGTGGCGTATCGCCTGGTGGGGGGTGCTCGGCTACGGCGCTGTCGTGCTCACCCAGTGCGAGGGTGTCGAGCGTACGAGCCTCAGCCACGCGGCGGTCCTCGGCGGGATCGTTCCGGTGCTCGTGGTGCTGATTGCGATCGCGCGCGGCTGCCGGCGCCCCTCCGCGCTCGGGACGCTCGGATTGCTGGGCGCGGTCGGCGGTGCGGGGCTCTTCACGAGCGGCGGCGGCCACGCAAGTCTCGCCGGCGACGCCCTGGTGCTACTCGCCGGGGTCTGCTTCTCCTTCTACATCGTTGCCCAGCCCGCCTTGCTCGCCGGGCGCGACGCTGTCGCGGTGACGGCGGTCCAGATGGGCGCGGCCTCGATCGTGCTCGCGCCGATCGCCCTCTTCGCCGAGCCGGCGCCCCACATCTCCGGCTCGATCGCACTCGCACTGCTCGGCCTCGTGGTGGTCGGCTCGCTGCTGCCCTTCGCGCTCTACGCGTGGGGCCAGACCCGTGTGCCCCATGAGCTCGCCGGCGCGTTCCTAAACGTCGAGGCGCTCGTGGGCGGGTTGATCGGCGTCGTGGCGTTCCACAACCAGATGGGACTCGCGCAGGTGCTCGCGGTCGCCTTGATCGCTGCCGGGCTCTTGCTCGTTGCCGCCAGCGCGCCCTCCACGCAGGGGTCCGGAAGAGATATTCCGTCCTGCTGAGACGATCTCGGCCGCCCGGGTCGGAGACGTCCCGACGGATCTGGCGCCCCAAATCGATAGGCGATACGGGCCCGCCCGAACAGCGCCACTAGGACTATTTGCCTAGTAATAAAGCCAATATTACTTGGGTCATCAGTGCTTAGTGCTGAGCGCTGTCTAGCAATACACACCTCGACAAGGTTCCGATCGTGGGTTAGTCCTCCGGCGGCACGCACCGCCGTCAGACGACCCGTCCACCATAGGAAGAGACCCATGCAGCTATCGCAGCTTGACCGCGTCGACCTGCCCCTCGAGCGGATCCCAGAGCGTTGGTACAACCTCCTGCCCGATCTGCCGCGCAGGCCTGAGGACTATCGCGACGGCGACACCGACGAACCGCTGTCGGAAGAGCGGCTCAGACGGCTGCTCGTACCGGCGCTGGTCGCGCAGGAGCGCTCCGCGGAGCGCTGGGTGGAGATTCCAGAGCCGGTGCGAGATGCCTACCGGATGTGGCGCCCGACGCCGTTGTTTCGCGCCCTCGCGCTCGAGCGCCATCTGGGGACACCGGCCGAGATCTACTTCAAGTACGAGGGCGCCGGGCCCGCGGGCTCGCACAAGCTGAACTCCGCACTCGCGCAGGCCTACTACGCCAAGCGCGACGGGATCAAGCGGCTCGTCACCGACACCGGCGCGGGCCAGTGGGGTGCAGCGATCGCGCTGGCCTGCGCGCGCTTCGATCTGGACCTCCTCGTCTACATGATCAGGGCCAGCTTTGCCCAGAAGCCATATCGGCGAATCCTGATGGAAACCTACGGCGCACAGGTGCTTCCCAGCCCCGGGACGAGCAGCGAGTTTGGTCGCAGGCTCTTGCGGGAGCTCCCGGACCATCCCGGCAGCGAGGGCACCGCGGTCAGCGAATCGATGGAGACCGTCCTCGCCGACCCGAGCTCACGAATCGCCGTGGGGGCATTCTCTAACTACTGCTTGATGCACCAAACGGTGATCGGTCTGGAGACGCGCGAGCAGCTGGAGCTGATCGATCGCGAGCCCGACTTCTTGGTCGCAGCGGTCGGCTGCGGATCGAACATCGGCGGGCTCATCAACCCGTGGGTCGCAGAAAAGCTGGCTGGACGGGAGATCACGTTCGTGGCGGCCGAGGCCGCAGCATGCCCGACCTTGACGCAAGGCGCATACGCGTGGGACCACGTCGACTCCGCGGCGTCCGGGCCGAAGGTTCTCAGCTATTCCCTCGGCCACGAGTTCATTCCCCCGGTGATCCACGCCGGTGGGCTGCGCTATCACGGGTGCGCACCGATCGTGGGCCTGCTGCGACGAGAACACTTGATCGACGCGGTCGCGCTGGCGCAGTCCGAGGTGTTCGCGGCGGCGAAGCTGATGATGAGACTGCACGGCTATCTGCCCGCGCCCGAGGCCGCGCATGCGATCAAGGCAACGATCGACGTCGCGCTGCGCTGCAAGCGGGAGCGTCGCAAGGCGGTGATCGTGTTCTGCTTCAGCGGGCACGGCCTGCTCGACCTTCCCGCCTATGGAGATTTCAACCGCGGCACGATCGAGGACGTCGAACCGGACCTCTCGAGCGTGCCGGCGGGCGTACTGGCATGAAGAGCTACCCGATGCTGATCGACGGGCACGATGACCCCGGCCTGGGATGGACCTACGCCCTGCGCGCCTCCGCGCTGATTGCCGATCCCGAGCGGGCGTTCAACCTCAAACGAGGCCTCGAGCTCGGCACGATCGAACCGGGGCGGGCGGACGATCAAGAGGACGTCGTCGCGCGATGCGCCTGGGGAGACGCGCGACACAACGAACAGGCACTGCAGGCTGCCGCCCGCGCCGGCGAGACTTTCGGTCGTTTCAGCTTGGGCCAGCTGCGCGCGATCGGAGCTGACTTCCATCGGGAGCTGCTCGCACACGCGGATGAGCTCGTTGAGATCCTGATCATCGAGGGTCATCCCCGGCGCGTGGCGCAGTGGGAGCTCAGCGGAGCCCTGCACTGCGTCGATGAGATCACGCGCGAGTGGTGCTTCGGACAGTTCCGCCAAAGCTTCACGGTCGAGGGACGCGAGCTGCTGCTGGTCCGCAAGCCCGACGGCGTGGTCTGCGTCAACCCACCGCAGAACGCGGCAGCATCGAACGCCGCGATGGGAGCGCTCGCCCTGCTCGCGGGCAACACGCTGGTCGTGAAGGCGCCGCGCAGCACCCCCACCGGCGTGATGTTCGTCTATCGCGAGATCTTCCAGCCGGTGCTCGAACGCCATGGCGCTCCACCGGGGACGCTCAACCTGATCTCCGGCGATACGCAGCATGTCCTCAAGCAGTGGCTCGCGAGCCCGCACGTTGACGACGTGTTGTTCTACGGCTCGAGCAACGCCGGCCTGCGCTTCGGCAGCGACTGCTATGCAGCCGGCAAGAAGCCGATCCTCGAGCTGTCCGGCAACGACGGCTTCTTGGTGTGGCGCGACGCCGATCTCGATCGAGCCGCGCAGACGCTGACGGAGTGCTTCTTCGGCTCCAGCCAGATCTGCATGGTGCCCAAGTATGCGATCGCCCATCCCGAGATCGCCGAGCGTCTGATCGCGAAATTCACCGCGCTCGTGCGGTCGATCCGGCCCGGCTACCCGGAGGACCCGCGCGTGGTGCTGAGCCCGGTGCTCAAGCACGACCAGTTCTTCGACTTCCTCTCGGAGGCCCGCGAGGCTGGTTGTCAGATGCTCACCGGCGGCGAGCGCGTGGGCGTGGATGGGACGCCAGATCCGGGCGGCTTCTTCCTGCAGCCGACCGTGATTCGCGTCGACGGGCTGACGCACGCGCGCGAGCTCTCCTGCGTGCGCGATGAGACGTTCTTCCCGATGCTGGCGATCATCGTTCCCGACGAGGACGGCCCGGAGCTGCTCGAGCAGACGCTGAGCTTCATGAACTCGAACGCCTACGGGCTACGCAACTCGCTGTGGTCAACCGATGAGCACGTGATCGACACCTTCGTGCGGGGGCTCTCGAACGGTGGGCTGCTGAAGATCAACGACTCCCACCTCGATTGCCTCTCAATCCTCGCCACGCACGGCGGGACCGGCCGCACGGGTGGACCCACCGGCGAACTGAACTACGTGATCCTGAGAACCACTCACTTACAGGGCATCAGCCGCTCATACGACGACAGCGGGCTCGAGCTTTCGGCTGGGCCCCGGGTCAGCCCTTCTGGCCCTTGACTGCCAGCCACGCCGCATCCGCCAACGCTGGTCCGACATCGCGAAACGCACCAGCGAGCTCCTCGGCGGCGAGTCGGCCGATCACCTCGCTCCCATACTGCTGTGCCGGCCCGAGGATGATGGACCCGTAGACGAGCACGGGAAGGCGGCGTATATGCCCGGATTCAACGTGCGGCTTGCGCCACGCGTTCGCGGCGCGTCCGAACTCCTCGTTCATGACTTCCAGGCGCTCGAGGTTCTCGGCCTCGAGCCAGCTCGCGTTGAAGTAACACATGTAGTGCGCAAGCCGCAGGTTACGAGCCATCCAGTCGAGGTGGAAGGTGACCATCGACTTCACGCCGGCTGCGGCCGAGCGATGACGCGCCAGCTCGGACAGTAAGTCCTGCTGATAGGAGCGGAGCGTGTCCAGATACAAGGCGTCCTCTAGGTCCGTGAGCCCTCCCGGGAAGTGGTGATAGACGCTTCCAACGCTGGCGTTGGCTTGTGCACAGACCTGGTTGATCGTCGGCGCACCGCGAGCCCCCTTCCCGTAGCAGACCGCCGCTGCGCCTATGAGTCGCTTCCGGGCTTCGCCGCGAACACCGCGCCTGCGTGGCATTGCCGACCTCCTCCAGTTCGGCCGTAACGTAGCAAAGCACTTCGGCCAGGGCGTTTGGCGGTCGCTGAACCGGGCGAATGCCGGAAGCTGAGATCGTCTCGACCTTCGAGGGTTTTTACGTTGGATGACCGCGGTGTCGCACTATGATCTGGTTGCCAGATATGGAACTTCTGAGAGACGAGGGATGAAGCAATGCCGACAAGAACAAAGCTCGAGAGGGTAACCACGGTCAAGGACGAGGAGCCGGCCTGGTCGATTCCAGGCCTGCGTGAGCCGCGCTACTCGCAGTCGCTGGAGCGGGGTCTTGCGATCCTTGCTTGCTTCACCCCCAAGCGCCCGGTGCTGGGCATCGCGGACATCGCCGACGAGCTCGGCATGAGCCGCTCGACCACGCACCGCTATGTGATCACGCTCGTTGCGCTCGGCTACCTGGAGCAGGGCGCCTCGCGCAAGTACCGCTTGGGCCTGCGCGTGACGGACCTCGGCATGTCGGCGCTGAACTCGACGGGCCTGCGCGAGCACGCGCGCCCTTATCTGGAGGAGCTGCGCCAGCGAACCTCCTACACCGCGAGCCTGGGCGTGCTCGACGGCACCGAAGTGCTCTACATCGACCGCATACGGAGCTTTAGACGCGAAGCGCGCAGCGCCGACCTGGACCTCCATGCCGGCTCGCGGCTGCCCGCCCACGCCACGGCGATGGGCAAGCTGCTGCTCGCGAACCTTCCGCAGACGGAGCAGCGCGAACTGATCGGACAGATGAAGCTGACCAAACGCGGCCCCAACACGATCACGAGCAAGAAGGCGCTGCGCGAGGAGCTCGACGCGATCGTCAGTTCCGGCCTTGGCGTGGACGACCAAGAGCTCGCGTCGGGGGTCTACGCAATCTCGGCGCCGGTGCGCAACGAGGCACGCCAGGTCGTGGCCGCCGTCAACCTCGCAGCCCAGTCGACGATGATCTCGCTGGAGGAGTTCGTGGACGCGCTCAGCCCGCACCTGCTCTCCACCGCGGACCGCGTTTCCGCGCGTCTGGGCTACAGGCGCGACGACGAGACGAACTGAGCGCTGCCGTCACCGGTGTCCTGCGCGAGCATCGCTGCTCGCCGCGCGGCGTGCTCGGCCATGAATGCGTCGATCACGCGCGGGTCGAACTGACTGCCGGCGCAGCTCTGCAGCTCGCGCAAGGCGTCTGCTTCGGATTTGGCTTCGCCGAAGGGGTGCTGGGAGATCATCGCGTCGAAGGAGTCGCATACGAACACGATCCTGCTGGCCAACGGGATCTCGTGACCGGCGAGGCCGCGCGGATAGCCGGCGCCGTCGTGACGCTCGTGCGTCGCCCCGACGATCTTGGCCACGCGCGCGAGCGCGGGAGCGGCGCTGAGGATGCTGGCGCCGATGATTGGGTGGCGGCGCATCAGCTCCCACTCGTGTTTGTCCAGCGGCCCAGTTTTGTGCAACACGGAGTAGGGAATCGCGACCTTGCCGATGTCGTGAAGCTCGGCAGCTCGGATCGCGTCTGAAAGGTCGGTGCCTTTCATGCCCAGACGCCGTGCCACGCCCTCGGTGAGCTCGGCGACGTGTGAGGCGTGCGCGTGCAGCACCGGCTCGTGCGCAGCCAGCAGCTGCAGCGCTAGATCGCGCGTCTGGCGCCCGGCGCTCGCGCGCCCGGAGTCCTTATAGGCGTACATGCGCTCGTCCGCCAGCTGTAGTGCGAGCTCGGGGTCGGCGGCCTCGGCGGGCAGCATCACCGAGCCGTAGGAGCTCGTGATCGCGAAGCCTTCACCCTCTGCGCTCAGCGCCTGCAGGCAGTCGCCGACCATGCTCTCGCCGCAGTCGGAGCGGAGCAGCGCGCAGAACTCATCGCCGCCGAGCCGGTAGGCACGCCCGCCGCTGCCGACCGCCTGCTTGAACGCGCGGGAGAGGCGGCTCAGCAGCAGGTCGCCACCGAGATGTCCGAAGTTGTCGTTGTATGCCTTGAAGCCGTCGAGGTCGAACAGCAGCAGCCGTACGGGGTGATCCTCGGTGGCTTCCTTGGAGACGTCGTGCAGGTCCTCGGCCAGCTGTCGGCGGTTGGCAAGGCCTGTGAGCGGGTCGATCGTGGCCTCGCCGCGCTGGTGCAGCTCGGCCGTCTCCAGCGCCCAAACGATCGAAACGACCGCGGTCAGCAGCGCGAGCGTGGTCAGGACGGGCACGGGGTCGTGAAGCGTCGAGCGCGCATCCACGCCGAGCGTCACCCCGATGATCACAGCGACGGTCAGCGCCAGACCGGCGATTACGACCTGCGGGCGAAAGCGCGCGGCGACCATCCCTGCCGGAAGCACCAGCCACGGCAGTGCGGGGCTACGCGGGCCACCACTCAGTACCACGCCGGCTGCGAGCAGCGCGAGCGTGAACAGGATCGCGCTGACGCTCACCCGCTCGGGGTGTGAGCTGCGCGCCATGCGCCGATCCACGCTCAACAGGTTCAGTGCGGAGAGCGCGAACAGGATCAGCGTCCACCACCCCAGCCAGGGCGCGGAGATCAGAAGCGTCACTCCCACGGCCCCCGACCCGACGGTCCGGATCATGCGCACGCGCGGGCTCGCCTCGGTTACCCGCCTGCGCTCCTCCTCTGTGGGACAAAGCCAGCTCGCTGACATTTCACCAGCCATTTCGTCCAGCGCTCGGGCAGCCTTGAGCAGTGCACCCGCCCGTTGGCCACTAGAGCTCCACGTACGCCCGGCAAGCCATTTCTGCTAGCCGAATCGACGGCATACTCACAGCTCACGTTCACAGATGGCAGCCGAAAACTACCGCTTACATCATTGACACCACGATGTTGATATGTGATAAGCAAACTCAACATATTTTTATTGTCAATAATGTTACGGCCACGCCACACGAGCCGATAATGGTGAAAGCTCACCGCGCGGATCAAGCAAGCGAGGGGCGCATCCGATACTGCCGCCATGGGCAACGGACTGCTACCTCTTGCCTCGCCCCTGCGAGCGGGCGAGCGACGGGCTCTGGGCGTGGCCACCGCTCTACTAGTAGCGCTCGTCGCGGCGACCGGTGTGCACGCCGCGTTCGGCATCGGCGGTCGCGCTGTGGAACAGCCGATCCGCGACTGGGTCACCTCGGCGATCTACATCCTCGTGGGCGTGCTCGTGTGCTGGCGTGCGGTGCGCAGTACCGAGGCGCGGCGCTCGTGGATGATCTTCGCGTTCGGCATCTCCATCTACGGCCTGGGTAACGTGCTGTGGGCCGCGTGGGTGGAACACCTCCCCAACCCGCCCATCCCCTCGGTCTGCGATGGCATGTGGCTGACGCTCTACCCGTGCTGCTACGTCGGCATCCTGGGGCTGGCGCGCGTCAAAGAGCGCCACGTTCCGGCGCGGATCTGGCTCGACGGTGTGATCGCAGGGCTTGGGGTGGCGGCGATCGGTGCGGCGATCGTGCTGCGCCCGGTGCTCGCAAGCGTCTCCGGCAACACTGCCGCGGTGATCACCGAGATGGCCTACCCGATCTGCGACCTGCTGCTGGCGGCGCTAGTCGTCGGTGTGCTCGCGCTGCGCGGCTGGCGCCTGGATCGGATGTGGGCGCTGCTCGGAGCCGGCTTCCTCGCGCTCGCCACCGCCGACTGCTTGTACGCGCTGCAGGTGGCGGGCGGCGCATCGGCGCCGAGCGCTGCCACGAACCTCGCATACGACGTCGGCGTGCTGGCGCTCGCACTCGCGGCGTGGCAGCCTGCGGCGGAGATCGAGGCCGACCGCGTTCCGGGCGGCGCGGTGCTGGGGATTCCAGCGGCCTTCACCGCGAGCGCGCTCGGGCTGCTCGTCTATGA
The DNA here is from genome assembly GCA_036513335.1 of Solirubrobacteraceae bacterium. Lineage (GTDB taxonomy): Bacteria > Actinomycetota > Thermoleophilia > Solirubrobacterales > Solirubrobacteraceae > Palsa-744. The sequence continues at coordinate 26,512 of DATBZG010000080.1, forward strand.
CCACTTCATCCGTCTCGACCCGTTGGCGTTGGCGCTCGCGCTCGCCACGCTGATCGCGGCCTTCGCCCGCACCGGCCTCGCCTTCCGTGACGTTCGCGTGCTCGCGGAAACGCGCAAGCAGGCGCTCACCGACGACCTCACCTCGATGCCCAACCGCCGTCATTTCCTGCGGCGCCTGCGCGATGCCATCTCCGCCAGTCGCGCCGGCGACACCAGCCTCGCGCTGCTGCTGTTCGACCTCGACCGCTTCAAGGAGCTCAACGACACGCTCGGCCACGACGCCGGCGATCAGCTGCTCTGTCAGGTGGGCGAGCGGCTGCGCACGATTCTGCGCTCGACGGACACAGCCGCACGTCTTGGCGGCGACGAGTTCGGCGTGCTGCTGTGGGGTCCCTGCGACATTGCGCGCGCGGAGCTGGTGGCGGACAAGATCCTCGCGGTCATCAGCCAGCCTTTCCCGATCAAGGGAGTGAACCTGCGCGTCACCGCCAGTATCGGCATCGCGCTCTTCCCCGAGCACGCCACCAGCGACGAACAGCTGATGCAGCACGCCGACGTGGCGATGTACGAGGCCAAGAGCACTCAGTCGGGGCGCGTCTGCTACGCCAGTGAGCGCGACCAGCACTCGCTGGAGCGCCTCACGCTTGCAGGGGAGATCTCCCGTGCGCTCAACTCTGACGAGATCGAAGCACACTTCCAGCCGAAGGCCGACGCCAGCAGCGGCAAGATCGTCGGCGTCGAGGCGCTGGTGCGCTGGCGCCACCCGGAGCGTGGCCTGGTCGGGCCGGGCGAGTTCGTCGCGGTGGCTGAACAGGCGGGCCTCGGTCGGGCGCTGACGCGCAGGATGCTGGAGCTGGCACTGGACCAGGTGAAGGCCTGGCGCGAAACGGGCATCTTCCTGCACGTCGCCGTCAACACAACGGTCGCCGACCTCCTGGACACCGAGTTCCCAGCAGAAGTCGCGGCGGCCCTCGCCGAGCGCGATCTCTCGCCGGATGTGCTCGTCCTCGAGGTCACCGAGAACATGGTCCTGTCGGACCCGATGCGCATCGGCGACGTGCTCGCGCAGCTCGGCGAGCTCGGGCTGGGCCTGTCGCTGGATGACTTCGGTACCGGCTACTCCTCACTTACGCACCTGAAGTCGCTGCCCGTCGGCGAGGTGAAGATCGACCGCTCGTTCGTCGCGCGCATGACCTCAGACCCGGTCGATGCAGCGATTGTCGAGGCGACGATCCAGCTCGCGCACAGCATTGGCAGCCGCGTCGTGGCGGAGGGCATCGAGGACCACGTTACGTGGAGCTCGCTGGTGGCCAACCGCTGCGAGCTTGTGCAGGGTTATGCCCTCTCGCGGCCGCTCCCGGCGGCCGCCCTGGAGGAGCTGCTGCGCGCCGAGCCGATCCCCACGGCGCCCGCCCGCATCGAGGTGGGCGCCGACTCCGCTTTTGCCCGCGCCGGTGAAGTCTCCCGGGACATCCCGGAGACGCTGCGTGAGCTCAGCGCGCTGAAGCGCTCGCACCCGATGATGGACGCGGTCATCGACGAGATCGACGGGCGCATGATCCGCGTGGGCTCCAAGTGGCTTGCGGACTTCGCCTCGTGCAACTACCTCGGCTTCGATCTCGAGCGAGAGATCATCGACGCGGTGCCCGCCTACCTGGATGCGTGGGGCACGCACCCGAGCTGGTCGCGACTGCTGGGAAGCCCAGCGCCTTACGAGCAGATCGAGGAGCGCCTGACATCGCTGCTGGGAAGCCCCGACTCACTGGTGCTGGCGACGATCACGCACATCCACATGTCGGTGATCCCCGCGCTCGCCGCCTGCGGCACGATCTTCCTGGACTCCCGCTCGCACAAGACGATCTATGACGGCTGTCAGATGGCCACGACGCGCGGGGCGCGCGTGCAGCGCTTTCGCTTCGAAGACCCGCAGCACCTGGACGAGCTGCTGCGCGCCGCACCGGGCGGGCGGCGGCTGGTGTGCATGGACGGCGTCAACAGCATGACCGGAAACGCCCCTGACCTGCCCGCCTTCGCGGCGGTGGCGCGCGCGCACGGAGCGCTCCTCTACGTGGACGACGCGCACGGCTTCGGCGTGATCGGTGAGCGTGGCCCGGACGAGCGCAGCCCGTATGGCATGCGCGGCAACAGCATCGTGCGCCACTGTGGCGAGACCTACGAGAACCTGATCCTGGTGGGTGGCTTCTCGAAGGCCTACTCCTCTCTGTTGGCGTTCATCGCGTGCCCGACCGAGATCAAGGAGATGCTGAAGGTCGCAGCGGCGCCCTACCTGTACTCCGGTCCCTCTCCGGTCGCGTCGTTGGCAACCACGCTCGCGGGCTTCGACGTCAACGAGCGCCGCGGCGAGGAGCTGCGCGAGACGATCCACCGCCACACACGCCGCGTGCTCGACTGCCTGGAGCGCCTGGATGTGTTCACACCCAACTGCTCGGGTCTGCCGATCGTGGAGATCCCGCTGCGCGAGCACACGCGCATCGCCGCCGTCGGCCAGCTGCTGTTCGACCGCGGCGTATACGTCACGCTCGCCGCATACCCGCTGGTGCCACGCGATGAGGTCGGATTCCGCGTGCAACTGACCGCGGCCAACACGGATGCTGAAGTGGACACGCTGATCGCAGCGCTGGAGGAGCTCGCGCAAATGGGCGAGCTGCAGCCGGCGAAGCGCCGCGCCGATGACGGAGATGCAGCGGCCGTCTACGGTCGCGCGAGCGTCCGCGCCGCCGTGCACGCGACACGCGCACCCGCAGCGTGATCGCCCGTTACCGCGCGCTGTTCTCGGTGCCGGGGTTCACTCGGCTGCTGGTCAGCTCAGTGCTCGCGAGGCTTCCTTCGGGCATGTTCTCGCTCGCGATCCTGCTGCTCATGCGGGCGCGCAGCGGCTCGTTTTTAGCGGCCGGAGTGGCGGTCGGCGCGTTCGCTCTCGCTGGGGCGCTGGCTGGCCCGCTTCTGGGTGCGCTGGTCGACCGCGTGGGCCAGACACGCGTGCTGGTGCCGGCCGCGCTCGCCCAGGGTCTGCTGCTCGTTGCGCTGGCGCTCGCCGCGCAGGACGGCGCACCGGTGACGGCGGTCGTGTCGCTCGCCGCGCTGGCGGGCGCCGTGCAGCCGCCGGTGGCGGGATGCATCCGCGCGCTGTGGTCGCAGCTGGCTGCAGACGAGCAGGCGCTGGAGACGGCATACGCGCTGGACGCGACGACGCAGGAGGTCATCTGGACGCTCGGGCCGCTGCTGGTGGGCTCGACGGCCGTGCTCATCTCACCGGCGGCGGCGGTGCTGGCGTGCGCTCTCTTCACCGTCTGCGGCACCGCGTTCTTCGCCGCCTCAGAGCTGTCCAGCGGCTGGCGTGCGCAAGCGCGGGAGCGCTCGCGGGGCGGTGCGCTGGCGAGCCCAGGGCTGCGCGCGCTGCTGGTCACGGTGACGCTCGCGGGCGTGGTGATCGGAGCAGTGGAGGTGGGCCTGACAGCGCTGGCGGTCACGCACGACGCGCGCTGGGCGGCCGGCCCGCTGTTGGCGCTGTTCAGCATCGGCAGCATGGCGGGAGGGCTGATTTACTCCGCTGCTCGTTGGCGGCGAGCGATCGGGCTTCGCTACGTGGCGGTGCTGCTGGCGACGGCGGTCGCGGTCTCGCCGCTGGTCGCCGTGCACGCACTCGCAGGCGCCTACCCGCTGGCGCTGCTGGCGGGCATGGGTGTGGCGCCGCTGCTCTCCTGCCAGTTCTCGCTGGTGGGAGCGCTCGCGCTGGCGGGCGCCCAGACGGAGGCGTTCACGTGGCAGCGCGGCGCAACGATCGCGGGGATGTCCGTCGGCTCGACGCTCGGCGGATCTCTGATCGACATACACGGGCCCGCCGGCGCATTTGCGCTCGGGTGCGCGGGTGTCGCACTGGCGGGAGCCCTGGCGATCCTCTGGCGCGGGCGGATCGAACCAGCACCGCGCGAGCCGGAGACGACCGGCGCACTGGAACTGGCCCACAGCTGACTGCTGACGGATCCCAATGGACGCTGACAGCGTCCGAGCGTGCGTCCAGCGCTGCGTTCAATACTCAACCTCAATCGAGTTATTCCGATACGGACGAATGTCCACAGTCGCGACCGCGGTCGGTTCTCGTGCGCCAATGCCCGGTGGTCGGCGCGTGGTTTGGGTCGTTTTCGGGTTGATCGGGCTTCTGCTGGCGGCCTATTGCGGGTTCCTGATCGACCAGCCCAACCACCAATACTCGACCTGGCTTGACGGCTGGAGCGTCGACGCCGTCGAGCTGATCGCTGGAGGCCTGTGCGTCGCCCAGGGCTTCATGCGCACCCGCGGGCGCGCCGTGCCGCTGGTGCTGGGCGCCTCGCTGTTGGCGTGGGCGCTCGGCGACGTGGTGCTGACGATCGAGTCCTTCAATGGCGCCACGCCTGCGACCCCGTCGCTGGCCGACGCCTTCTACCTCACCTTCTTCCCGCTCGCGTATGTGGCAGTGGTGCTGTTCATGCGCGGAGAGGTTCGCCGCATCAACAGCCCCAGCTGGCTCGACAGCGCCGTTGCCGGGTTGGGTGCGGCGTCGGTATGCGCAGCTTTCGCGTTCAAAAGCGTCGTCTCGGCGACCGGCGGCAGCGGCCTGGAAGTCGCGACGAACCTCGCCTACCCGGTCGGTGACCTGCTGCTGCTGATCCTGGTCGTGGGAAGCACGGCGATGCTCTCCGGGCGCAAAAAGACGCCCTGGGTGTTGCTGGCTTCGGGTATGGCGCTGAACGTCGTCGGCGACACCTTCAACCTGCTGGGCTCCTCCTCGGGCGTCGCGCACGTGGGCGCGGTCGTGAACGGCGTCGCCTGGCCGGTCTCGATCCTGGTGATGTCGATGGCGATGTGGGTGCCGAGCGGCCATGCCAACCCCTTCTCGCTGCCCAAGCCCCCCGGCTTCCTGCTGCCGGGCCTCGCGGCACTGGCGGGACTGATCGTGCTTGTGGTGGGTGCGCTCGACCACGACCAGGCCAACAGCGTGTCGGTGGGTCTCGCGACGGCGACGCTGGCGGTGGTCGGCGTGCGCCTGGCGATGTCGGTGCGCAGCCTGCGCACGCTCACCCACCGCCACGAGCACCATTCGCTGACCGATTACCTGACGGGCCTGGGTAACCGGCGTTATCTGTTTCACATCCTGAACGCGTTCTTCGCGGAGGCCGAGAGCTCGACGGCACAGGGGCGCCTGGCGTTCCTGTTCATCGACCTGAACCGCTTCAAGGAGATCAACGACTCCTTCGGCCACGGCGCGGGGGACGAAGTCCTGCGCCACATGGGTGAGCGCCTGAGCGGCGCACTGCGCCCGAGCGACGCGCTCGTGCGCCTCGGCGGCGACGAGTTCGCGGCGGTGCTGCTGGAGGCGGATGCGCAGACGGCGGAGGCGATCGCCGCCCGCCTGTCGCAGAGCCTGAAGGACCCGTTCGCCCTGGATACGGTGAGCGTGAAGGTCGATGCGAGCATCGGCATCGCGCTGGCGCCGGAGCACGCGACCGGCACCCGGGCGCTTGTCTCGTGCGCTGATCTGGCGATGTACAAGGCCAAGTCCAGCGGCGCGCCGTTCGCCATGTATGAGGAGTCCCTCGCCGACGGCGGCGACCTGCTGCGCCTGGCAGAGGAGCTGAGCGAGGCGCTGGAGCAGGGCAATCTGCGCCTGCACTACCAGCCGCAGCTGAACCTGCGTACGGGCGAGGCGCTGGCCAGCGAGGTGCTGATTCGCTGGGAACACCCGACGCTCGGGTCGATCCCGCCGCTTAAGTTCCTGCCGCTGGCAGAGCAGGCGGGGCTGATGGGCAGCCTCACGAACTGGGTGCTGGAAGAGGCGCTTGCGCAGTGCGCCAAGTGGCGTACGGAGGGCAGCCAGCAGGCGGTGTCTGTGAACGTGTCACCGTCGAACCTGCTGGAACCGGGCTTCACAGAGATGGTCAAAGACCAGCTGGCGCTGAACTCCCTGCCGGCGGCGGCGCTCGTGCTGGAGATCACCGAGACGAGCATCATCACGGATTTCGAGCGCGCGAAGGTGGTGATCGACGAGCTCTCGGAGTTCGGCGTGGTCGTCTCGGTGGATGACTTCGGCACGGGCTTCACCTCGCTTGCCTACCTGAGCAGCCTGGCTGTGCGCGAGCTGAAGCTGGACCAGACGTTCACCACTCACGTGGCGCACCGCGACAAGCAGCTGGTGCGCTCCACAATCGAGCTGGGGCACGCGCTCGGGCTTCGCGTGGTGGCAGAGGGCGTCGAGGACGCGGAGACGCTGGCGCTCTTGACAGAGCTCGGCTGCGACGTCGGCCAGGGCTTCTTCATCGGCGTTCCCGAGCCCCCGCTGGCGCCGCCGTCGAGCGATCTCGCGACCGCGACTCCGAATGTGAGAACCCCCGCGCCCGTGGATGAGCGCCTCGATCCCACGCGCTCGGTGGGGCTCCTCGCAACACCGCGTAAGCGCACGATCAAAGCCTGACGTTGGCGGCCGGCTGCCGGCCCGTAGTATCCGGGCGGTGAGCGGTGAGCGGTGAGCGAGAACTCGACGTGGTCCTGTTCGGCGCCACCAGCTTCGTCGGGCGCCTGACCGCTGAATATCTCGCCCGCGCGGCGCCGCCGCAGACGCGCATCGGCTTGGCGGGCCGCTCGCAGCAGCGTCTGCAGGATTTGCAGGCGTCGATCGGCGAGCCCGCCACGCACTGGCCGCTGTTCGTCGCCGACTCAGGCGATGCGCAGGCGCTCGAGAAGCTCGCGCTGAGCACGCGTGTTCTGGCCACCACCGTCGGCCCCTACCGCCGATACGGGCTGGAGGTAGCCGGCGCGTGCGCGAGCGCCGGCACGCACTACGCGGACCTCACGGGGGAGGTGCTGTTCATGCGCGAGACGATCGACCGCTTCGACGCGATCGCCAAGGAGAGCGGCGCGCGGATCGTGCACAGCTGCGGCTTTGACTCGATCCCCTCGGACCTGGGCGTGCTGGCACTGCACGAGGCGGCGGCGGCGGACGGCACGGGCGAGCTGGAGGACACCACGCTGGTCGTGCGTGCGATGAAGGGCGGCGCGAGCGGCGGCACGGTCGCATCGCTGAAGGACACGATCGACGACGCCCGCGGCGACCGCCGGCTGGCGCGGACGCTGCTGGACCCCTACGCGCTCAGCCCGGACCGCGAGGCCGAGCCGAGCCTCGGCGCGGAGGGCGACATGCGCACGATCTCCAATGACCGAACCCTCGGGATGTGGATCGCCCCATTCATCATGGGCACGATCAACACGCGCGTGGTGCGCCGCAGCAACGCGCTTCAGGACTGGGCGTACGGACGGCGCTTTCGCTATCGCGAGGTGATGGGCTTCGGCTCGGGCCCACTGGCCGCCGCACGGGCTGGTGCGGTCGCGGGCGGCGTCCTCGCGCTCGCGGCGGGCCTTGCCATCCCGCCCTCGCGCATGGTTCTGGACCGAGCTCTGCCCTCCCCCGGCGAGGGTCCCAGCGAGAGCCAACGCCGCAGCGGCTTCTTCCGCATCGAGCTCCACACGCGCACCTCCAGCGGCGCGCGCTACCTGTGTCGCGTGGCCCAGCAGGGCGACCCTGGCTATCTGGCGACATCGGTGATGTTCGGCGAGAGCAGCCTGTGCCTGGCGCACGACGGTGAGAGCCTGCCGGCGCGTGCGGGGGTGCTGACGCCGGCCACGGCGATGGGCGACGCGCTGATCGAGCGCCTGCGCGCGGCGGGGCAGACGCTCGAGGTCGAGCGGGTCTCCTGATGAGCGAGGGCCTCGTGAAGGTGAACGGCATCGAGCTGAACGTCCTCGACAAAGGCGAGGGCCCACTGGTCGTTCTCTGCCACGGCTTCCCCGAGCTGGCGTTCTCATGGCGCAGACAGATCCCAGCCCTCGTCCAGGCGGGCTACCGCGTGCTCGCCCCCGACATGCGCGGCTATGGCGCGAGCTCGGCGCCGGCGGCGATCGAGGACTACGACATCGTCTCGCTGTGCGGCGACATGAGCGGTCTGCTGGACGCTTTGGACGAGCCCTCGGCGGTGTTCGTGGGGCACGACTGGGGCGCGAACGTCGTCTGGCAGATGGCGGTCCTTCACCCTGAGCGCGTGCGTGCGGTGGCAGGCTTGAGCGTGCCCTTCACTCCCCGCGCGCCTGCGCATCCGCTGCCGATCATGCGCCGCCACCTGGGCGAGGACTTCTACATCATCCGCTTCCAGGAGCCGGGCGTGGCCGAGGCAGCGCTATCGCGTGATGTGCGACGCACGTTCCTGCGCATGTTCGGACCACCGGCGCCGCTCGACCTCGAGGGACGGATGAGCCAGGGTGCGACCGAGCGCCCTGAGTGGATCACCGAGGATGAGCTGTCGGTGTACGTGGAGACGTTCACGCGCACGGGCTTCGCCGGCGGACTGAACTGGTATCGCAACATCGACCGCAACTGGGAGCTCACCGAGCCGGTGGGCGAGCGCCGTGTCGAGCAGCCGTCGCTGTTCCTCACGGGCGAGGTGGACGTCGTGCGCCAGTTCATGCCGGCGCAGGTGATGGACGGCTGGGTCACGGACATGCGTGCGAGCGTGGTCGTGCCCGATGCTGGTCACTGGGTACAGCAGGAGCAGCCTGATGCGGTGAACGCGGCACTGCTGAGCTTTCTGGGCGAAGTGTGAGAGCGTAAGCTCCGCCGCTCACCGCGAACCCAGGAGCGCCACATGGCTGATGCCCCCACGCTGTTTGTCTGTCATGGCGATGAAGGCGGACCGAAGATGCACCCCTGTCGCCGCGCCCAGGAGGCGCTGCACGCGGCGGGCATCGACTACGAGAAGGTGATCGCCGCGCATGGCTCTCCGATCCCCTTCCTGCGCAAAGGCTCGCGCGAGGAGCTCGAGAAGGCGACCGGCGAGAAGAAGCTCCCGGCGATGAAACTCGCAGACGGGACTGTCCTCACCCACTCAGGCGCGATCCTCGCTTGGGTCGCAGAGCAGGGGTAGGACGTAGCGTCGGCCAGACCACGCGGCTCGCCGGCGGCAACTCAGACCACCCCCACCCCCTGCGCTCCTACCCGCGGCCCCTGCACGACAGACGGCTCCTCGGACTCGGCGCTGTGGCTCGCGGCCACGAACTGCCGCACCGGGAACAGCGCGAGCGCAAGCAGTACGAACAGCGGCCCGGCGTTGAAGTCGGTCGCGCCTTCGCTCCAGAACGGCCCGCCGAGATCCTGCCCGTAGAGCCAGTAGGCGAGCGACAGCACGATCCCGATTGCCAGCGCCGGCCAGCGAAGCGGCGTCCAGACGCCAATTGCGACAGCCAAGGAGACGACCGCCAGCACGACCGCGATCGTCGTCCCGTGGCCGACCGTGTGCCTGGCGAGGGAGTCCTGGACGCTGGCCAGCCAGTGCGGCGAGGCTCCGGCCATTTCGACGATCATCCCGTGCGTCGCTTCCTTTGCGCGGTTGACGTTCGCCAGCCACAGCCCCGCGGAGAGCACCCACAGGCCCGACCAGAACCACAGCCCGCCGCTGTCGCCGAGCGGGCCGAGCGCGGAGGGCGAGCGCCCCTCGCGCTTGTCTGTCGGCCATACGAGCAGGCCGATGATCGCGTAGATGATCACCGCTCCGGGAGCGCCCATCAACGGCGAGGGCATCGTGTTCGAGGTCAGCCCGCCGAAGCCCTCGCCGAACCACCACACGTAGATCGCCCAGGCGAAGGACACCGTCAGCGCCGGCTTGACGAGCCTCTTGCTGGACATCAGCGCGAGGCCCACCGCGATCTGGATCTCGCCGGACAGCGAGTTCCACAGCGTGAGGTCGCGACCGTAGAAGTCATCCAGCGTGCGCATCGGGTCGCCGACGATCGCCGGCTGCCCGTGCATCGCCGGTTCGAAGACTTCCGTGACGATGTTGTGCGTGAACATGAAGCTCTTGAACTGGAACAGCCCGTCGAGCAACCACACCAATCCAAGTGCGATCTGGATCCCGCGTGCCGTGACGAGCGGGCCGCGGATCTTGCGTTCTGCTTCCACGACGGCGCTCATGACAGCACCAGCTGCATCGCGGCGAACATGTAGGCCATGCCTAGCGTCATCGCAGCCATCGACGCGCGCAGGTCCTTGAAGCAGATCAAAGGCTCAGCGACGCTCGCTGCAAGCGCACCGTCGGGCGTCACCGAAACACCGCCGCCGAAGATCGTGTGCTCGTCGAAGTTGCGCATCCGATCGGTGGCCCACAGCACCGCCTGCGCGGCGAAGTAAGCGACCAGTAGCCACGTGATCGGCGCCTGGAAGCCGCTCGGCGACCACATGTATGCCATCGCGCCGAGATCGAACGCCATCACCAGCCACAGCATGTTCGCCCCACGTCCTGCGAACGCCTGCACAAGCAGCCACAGCAGGATCGCGACGGCTGCGTTCGCAAAGGCCAGCGACCAGAAGCCGGTGGGGATGTTGAGCGAGTCGATCGACGCGGGCGCGTACATGAACGCCATGCCGATCGCCATGAACACATGCCCCGAGTGCCACCAGCGGCGCTGACCCTCGCTCTGCAGCACGTGACGGGCGTGCACGGCGATGATCACGAAGAACACCAGCGTCCAGAGCACCGCCAGCCAGCTGGGCAGGATGTTCGTCGAGCCACCGCCCGCGCTCATCGACATCGAGCCCATCGACATCAAGTGCATCGCGGCGGTGTGGCTGGACCCCGTGTGGGCCATGGACGAGCCGCTGCCCCCCATGCTCATGCCACCGCCGGCTTCCGCGGCGGCGCTGCCGGCAAGCACCAGCGCGCTGGCGAGCAGCCCGCCCGCCAGCGTGAACGCTCGCCTGCCGCAGCGATTGAGTGTTGAAACCATCGACTTCCTCCGTTGGCTGTGTGCGTCCGCGGTGAGTCCGCGGACACGAGGTGGGCGCCCCGGCGGGGCGCTGGCCTGTATTCGGGCGCTGCCTCGGCTGCGTAACGTGTGCCGCGACGCGCCCCGCTCAGCTGTCCAGCCACGCGCGCGACTGACGCCGCCGAGCGAGGCCGTCAGACGAGGGCGGGACCCGGAGGCGCCCGGCCCGAGCCGGGTACAGCGAGCGGTGCGAGGCGAGTGCCAAGCAACCGCGGCGCGCGGGGAAGGACGTGCGCGCGCGGGGGGCGCAATCCGGTCGGCCGCCGCGACAGCCGATGAATCACGCGCTCGCCCACATAGCGCTTGAAGAGCAGTGGCAACGCCAGCAACAGGGCAGGCGCAAGAATCAGCGCCACGCGCATGCCTTCCACGCCGACGAGGGCGACCGCGACGAGCGCGATCACAAGCAGACTCAATGCGAGGCGCAGACGTGCACCTTGAGCAGGCATGAGCGGCAACATACACCCGCGCCTCCGGCAAGTCCAGAACGCTCTGAACGCCGCGCCGAGCAACACCACAGAACTGTGGCGCTGGGGTAGTCTCTGCGGAGGAGAGGGGTAGGCAGCGCTCAACCTGGAGGCCAGATATGAGCAGCACGAGCCAGGATCAGCAGTCACTCGAGCAGTTGCGCGTCGGCGACCGGGAGCAGTTCCTGGAGGGGCCGCCGCACGAGCTCTTCCGCAGGCTGCGCTCGGAGTGTCCGGTGCACTGGTCAGACGGGATCACCGAGTACCCGGACGAGGACGGCTTCTGGTCGGTCACGAAGGCAGATGACGTCCACGAGGTGAGCCGCGACTGGCAGACCTTCTCCTCGGAACTCGGTGGCTTCACCGCCACCAAGAACGCCGGCCTGTCGCTGGAGATGCAGCAGGCGATGTTCATCGGCATGGACCCGCCCAAGCACGACCGCTTGAAGTCTCTCTTCCAGCGCGGCTTCACGCCAAAGCGGATCGCCGAGCACGAGGATGAGATCCGCGCGATCACGGTCGGCGTGCTCGAGCGGTTGCAGGGGCCGCCCGCCCGCAAGACGTGCGATCTGGTCAACGACGTGGCGCAGCCGGTGGTGGCGCGCGTGATCGGCAGCTTCATGGGCCTGGATGCCGAGGACGACGCGGCGTGGGCGCGACTGATGAACACGATCGTCGGCGCCGGGGACCCCGACAACACGCCCGATGGCGCGGACAGCGTCATGGAAAACGAGGTCCCGGAAGTGTTCGCGCGCTGTGGGCGCCTGATCGCCGAACGGCGCGAGACGCCGACGGACGATCTCACGAGCGTGCTCGTGCACGCTGAGCTCGACGGCGAGCGCCTGGAGGACCATGAGATCGTGATGGGCTTCCTGCTGCTGATGGCTGCGGGCAACGACAGCACGAAGGCGACCTACTGCAGCGGCATGCGCGCGCTGATGGAAGATCGCCGGCAGCTGCGGATGGTCGCGGAGGATCCCTCACTCGTCCCGGGGGTGGTGGAGGAGTCGCTGCGCATGTTCCCCGCGTTCGCCCACTTCGCCCGCACAGCCACCCGCGACACGGAGCTCGGCGGCCAGAAGATCAGCGAGGGCGAGAAGCTGGTCATGTGGTACCCGTCGGCGAACCGCGACGAGGCCTGTTTCGAGGACCCGGACCGCTTCGACGTCACGCGCAATGCCGAGCATCAGGCGTTTGGAGCCGGCGGCCGCCACTTCTGCCTGGGCACCGCGCTCGCGCGTTTGGAGCTGCGGATCCTGATCGAGGAGACGCTCGCGCGCTTCCCCGACATCGAGATCGCGGGCCCCCCCACGTACGTTGAGTCGGCGTTCGCCAACCAGCTGAAGACGTTGCCGGTTCGACTCTCCTCGTAGTCTCCAGCAGCGACACTGCCCGGCCTACGCCCTCGCGCCGAGCTGCTCGAGCAGTGCAGCGGCTTGGCGGGCACCTACGATCGCGCCCTTCGCCTCGAAAGCCTCGAGCGATCGGCGCGCCTCGGCGCTGGCCTCGTGCTGACTGCCCTGCTCGCAGAGCACGCGCGCGAGCTCGAGCAGCGCTTCTCCTCGGATAACGAGGAAGTCGGTCTTCAACGCCTGCTCGACGCCACTGCGGGCCCAGCGCTCGGCGGCGGCGCGATCTCCGTCCGCGAGGGCCAGCCGCGCGCGGACGGGGTGCGTGATTGCGTAGTTGACGATGTCGTCCGGCGCGCTCAGTTGCTCCGCGAGCTCGACTGCGGCTCTCGCGTTCTTGCCGTCTCCCAACTGCTCGTGAGCTCTGGCCAGGACGGCGACGTGCGTGGAGCGAAAGGAGCGCTCGCCCATCTCCGCGAGGAGCCGCTCGCCTTGCTGCAGGATCGCGACCGCCGCCCCCGGATTGCCGCTCTTGAGCTCGATGCCCGCGCGCTGCTGGTCGGTGCCGAGCGCCATCCTGCGCAAGCCGAGTTCGCTGAACGTCTCCGCCGCCCGGTCGACCAGCCGGCGGGCCTCCTCAAAGCGCCCCTCGAGTTCCGCGACGGTCGCGCGACCAACTTGTGTGAAGGCGGTGAGATACGGCCCCGCCTGCTCGTGCTCGAGCCCGTCCAGCGCTCGCGCGATCTCCTGCGCGTGCGTGTCGCCCATCGCCAGCGCGGCGATGCACAGGCCGAGCGCCCGTGAACGCAGCACCTCGTTGTGCACCTTGCGTGCGTGCTCGGCTGCGAGACGGCCCTCCACCGCGGCGGGCGTCGCGCAGCTGCGCAGCCAATGACCGGCGCCTGCTGCCAGATGAGCCCGCGCCAGGCCACGCTCGTCACCGGCGCGCGTGAGCTTCTCGAGGATCCCGGGGAGCATCGACTCGATCGTCTCGGTCGCATCCTGCGGCCGCACGCGTATAAGCCATTCCAAGCGGCTGGGTGCAGCGAGCGCGGCAGTCTCCGGCAGCTGCTCGGCGACGGCGAGCAGCTCCTGCATCCGGACGAGATCGCCGGAGTCGAGCAGCTCCTCGGCGAGCTCGGCGGCCACCGCCGCCTCAATCGCGGGCTCGTCCCTCGCCAGTGCCAGCGCGCGCTCGAGCAGGCTTCTTGCGGCGACCGGGTCGCTTCGCTCGCTCGCTCGCCGTCCAGCGGCATACAGGCGAACGGCTGCGCGCCGCGCGAGCAGCGGGTCGACCTCGAGACCCAGCTCCGCGCGGTAGCGCACCGCCTGCTCCAGATGCCAGCCTGCGATCTCGTCGAGCTCCACCAGGTCGCCCGCCGTGCTCTCCAGCCAGTCGGCGAAGCGCTCATGCAGCTCGGCGCGACTGGCCTTCGGCAGCCCCTCATAGGCCGCATCGCGGATCAGCAGGTGGCGGAAGCGGAAGGCCTCGTCGCCACTCAGGGTGGCGGGATGCGGGTGGATCAGGTCCTTGCGCACGAGTCCCGCCAGGCGCGAGCGGACCTCGCCCGCCGCGTGCTCGCCTGCGAGCGCGCTCACGGCGAGACGGTGGAAGACCTCGCCCTCCACGGCGCCGCGCTCCAGCAGGTCGCGCTCATCGAGCGCGAGCCGCTCCAGGCGCGCGGCCAGCAGCGCCTGGATGCTCGGCGGGACGAGCGTGGTCTCGCCGTCGCGAGCGAGCGCGACCATCTCCTCCAGGAACAGCGGGTTGCCCTCGCTGGCGGCCACGACCCGCTGGCGCGCCTCGGCGTCGAGCCCGGCGCCGAGCTGGTCGAGCAGCGCCTCGCACTCCTCGCCGGCGAGCGGATCGAGCAGCACGGTGCTCGCGTTGAACTTGCCCCCACCCCAGCCGGGACGCTCCTCCAGCAGCTCCGGACGACCGGTGCACAGGAGCAAGATGGGAGCGCCCCGGGATAGATCGGCGACGTGGTCGAGAAGATCGAACAGCATCTGCTCGGCCCACTGCAGATCGTCTATGTGCAAGATCACGGGGCGCTCGCGCGCAAGCTCCTCCAGCAGCCTTCGCACCTCCAGGAAAAGCTCCTCGGGCGTGGCTGTGCCGACGCTACCGAGGCGCTCCAGTACCTGCTCGGCCGGCTTGCCCACCCCTCCGAGCGCCTCCAGCAGCGGCCAGAACGTGATCCCCTCGCCGTAGGGCAGGCAGCGCCCGCGCAGCACGGTTGCGCGATCGCCGAGCGCGCTGGTGAGCTCCGCCACCAAGCGCGACTTGCCGACCCCTGCCACGCCCAGCACGGTGAACAGGTGACAGCGCGATCCCCGCACAGAGGAGTCCCACGCCTCGCGCAGGACGCTCAGCTCGCGCGCGCGCCCGACCAGCGCCACATCCAGATGGCGGGCGACACCGCTGGCGTCGGGATCGATGGCCAGCAGCCGGAACGCCGCGACCTGCTCGGACTTGCCCTTCAGCGCGAGGCTGTCCAGCGCTTCGACCGTCACGGCGTCGCGCACGAGCTGCAGCGTCTGCGCTCCCAGCAGTATCTCTCCGGGCGCCGCCGCCTGCTCCAGGCGCGCCGCGACGTTCACAGCATCACCGATCGCGACGTTCTCCCCCTCGCCGCTGAATACCGGTCCGGTGTTCACCCCCGTGCGAAAGCGCAGCGCGACGCCGATCTCCTGCGCCAGCGCCGGCAGGCGCTCGCGGATCTCCGCCGCTGCGCGAACCGCCCGAAGCGCGTCGTCCTCGTGTACCTGCGGGATCCCGAACACCGCCATCACCGCGTCGCCGATGAACTTCTCCACCGTCCCGCCGTGACGCTCGATCGTCGCGCGCATGTCCGCGAAGTAGCGATTCATGACGCTACGCAACGTCTCCGGATCGAGCTCCTCCCCGAGCGCGGTGGAGCCCGTCACGTCGCAGAACAGCGCTGTGACGACCTTTCGCCGCTCCTGGCCGATGCGCTCGCGTACGAGCTGCGCGCCGCAGGCGCCGCAGAAGCTGAAGTCCTCCGGACTCTCAAATCCGCAGCGACCGCAGATTGCCATACCGCGGAGCATGCCACCCCTCGGACTCGGGTGCTCACGGCTCGGCGAACGCGCTGCCCTCCGTGGCGCCGGCGCCAGGGTGTTGGCGCACGATCACGAAAGCGACCGCACTGGCAACGGCAACGATTGCGAGCGCCAGGTAGGGAAACACGCTGTACGGAGACGGCTGTCCCGGCTTGCACAGCTCTACGAACGGGACGATCAGCGTCAGGGCTCCCAGCACCGGCACCACGATGTGCCTGAGCGCGGAGAAGGACTGCCGGTGGCGGCGCCACATGAACAACGGCAGCGCGAGCGTCGTCAGGAAGTAGACGAACAGGATCACGATCGTGCCCATCGTGGAGCACTCCGCATACAGGCCGACGGGATCGGTCGATCCGTTGTCCAGGCCGATGAGGTGAACGGCCCACCAGACGACGACGATCCCAAGGCCGCCGCAGGTCATCATCAGCAGCGCGTTCACTGGCGCGTCTGAAGGCTGACGTAGCTGACCGAGCCACGCCGGCAGCAGTCCGGAGCGCCCGCCGTCGAAGAGCATGCGGGCCTGGGAATTGACCGCCGCCACCAACGTGGCTAGCACGGAGACGATCCCCGCGAGCCACGCGAGGATGGCGGCTGAGCCGAGGTAGCGGTCGGCCACGGACAGGAACGGGACCGACGAGCGCCCAATCGAGGAGACGTCGTAGTGAAAGCCCGTGACGGTGGCGTAGGCGAAGAGGACGAACAGGGCGGCGCCGATCGCGATCGAGATGTAGAGGGCTCGTGGAATCGTGCGTCGCGGATTGCGGCTCTCCTCGGCCAGTGCGGGACCGTTTTCCCAGCCGATGAACATGTAGAGCGCGAGCGGGAAGCCCGCGGACAGGCCTGCCAGTCCTCCGTGGAGATGCGACCAGGAGAACGGCACACCCGAGAGGTGCGACCGCCGGTCCACGAGCGTGACGACGCAGACCAGGAGCATGATCGCCACCTGCACGACGACGGCGAGCCCCACGGCGGAGGTGGACAGCCGCACGCCACGCGCCGTCAGCCAGATGGCAGCGACCGTCAGCACGAGACTGAACGGCTCCCACGGTGGACGCCACGACGTGTAGTGCGCGAGCGTCAACGCCACCATGCCGCCGGACATAGTGAATACACCGGCAATCGCCACGGTGAACCCGACGGCGACCAGGAGGGCGGTGAGCACGCCTGCCTTCGGCCCCAGAGACGTCTCGACGTAGGTGATGAAGCTCCCCGCCGAGGGCTCGGCCTTGGTGAATTCGGCAACGATGAATGCCAGCAGCACGACGGCGACGGCGCCCGCGAGGATCGTGAGCGGCGCGGCGACGCCGGCGGTTAGCGCAATCACGCCGAAGGCGAAGTAGAAGTCGATGCCCGGCCCGATGTTCGCGACCGTGGACGCTGTCACGTCGAGCGTGCCCAGCTGCCCCGCCTTGAGCTCCTCGCCGCTCATGTCGACCTCAAGCCCACGCGGCGGACCATATTCCGCGGAAGGGGACCGAGGTAGCCAAAGCGCCCGTGCGATGATCCGCGGATGATCCTGGAGCTTGCCGTCCTGCCTGTGAAGCCCGGGCAGGAGCCCGAGTTCGAGGCGGCCTTCGAGCAGGCAAAGGCGATCATCTCTGCGATGCCGGGCTTTCGCTCGCTCACGCTCTCGCGCTGCATCGAGCGCCCGGAGACATATCTGCTGCTCGTCGAGTGGGAGCGCCTGGAGGATCACACGGAGGGCTTTCGCGGCTCGGCCGAGTATCAACAGTGGCGCGCGCTGCTGCACCACTTCTACGAGCCGTTCCCGGCCGTGGAGCACTTCCGCCCGGTCAACCGGGCGTAACAGCAGGCATCGGTCTCCGCACGCGAGCGACGCGCCGCGAGCCGGGGTCAGTAGACGCGCGGGTCGGGCTCATGCGCGCCCACGGACGGCGATCGCACCCCGATCAGTGAAAGCACCGCCATGCAGGCGATCGCGACGATGATGAACGGCGCTCGCTCGCCGATGGCGCCGGCGATCGCCCCACCGGCGGCCGGACCGGCCATCGCGCCCAGCGCCCAGGCGGCGTTCATCATCCCGAAAGCCATGCCCTGCGCGAGACGCGCTTGGTCGGCGCCGTTGGCGATCAACGCGAACGCAGGCGTGAAAAGGACGCCGTAGGCGACAGAGGCCACGACCACGAGCAGCGCATAGGGCACGGCGCCGAGAGCAACGGTCAGGACCAGCGACACAGCCGCTCCGGCGATCAGTGCCCAGCGCACGGGCACGAGCGCGCCCCGACGGTCGCTCAGCCGTCCGATCACGCGAGACTGGGTCGCCTCGATCGCCGCGCCGATCAGCCAGACGGCGCCGATCGCCGTCGGCCCCCATCCGGCGGCCGCGAGATGCAGCGGCGCCAGCACCGACAGCACGCCTGCGAGCAGCGATGCAAACGCCAGCAGTGCCAGGCCGCCCCTGAAGGCGGGGCTCACCAGAGCCCTGCGCAGCGCGACGGCAGAGGGAACTTCGGGTGGGCGCGTCTCGATCATCGTCGTGAGGGCGGCGAGCGCCAGCGCGAGAGCGGCGACGGCCGAGAAAACGGCGGCCCGGCCGACGGCCGCTGCGAGCGCACCAACGACTGGACCGAAGAGCGCACCGAACACCGCGGCGCCCATCGCCGTGCCGATCAACTCGCCGCGACGCTCGCGGGGCGCCGCCGCCAGCAGCCACGAAAATGCCCCCGCCCACGTGAACGCGCTGCCGGCGCCCTGGACGAAGCGCGCGGCTGCGAGCGACCAGAAGCTCTCCGACCAAGCGAAGCCGAGACTCGACAGGCCCATCAGGGTCAGGCCGGCGAGCACCGCCCGGCGCGGACCCAGCCGGGAGGAGGCGACACCTCCGGGGAGTCCGCCGATCAGCGCGCCGGCGGCATAGACCGCGACCAGCAAACCCGCTGTTGCGCTCGAGAGGTGCAGCTGATGGGCGAAGCGTCCGAGCAGCGGCGTCAGCGCCGCATAGAGCATCGTGTCAACGAGGACCAGAGCACAGACGAGCGACAGCAGACGACGCACCGGTCCACGCTACCAGCGGGCACGTGAGCGCTGAGTGCATCAGGCGCGCCAGGCCGCGGAGGGTTTTGGATGGGGTGACAGGATCAGTGGGCGACGAGCACGGCCTGCAAGAGCATCGCTCGGTCCTCGCGAAGGTTCTCCGTGAGGTTTGCCGCCTTGACCACCAGGTCTGGCACGAACACCTGCAGGCCGAGAGGGCTGGGGGGCGCCGCTAGCAGCGCATCCATGGCAGCGATGCCAAGCGTGGTCAGATCGTTCCACGCCCGCACTTCGAAGCCGGCGTCCGTGGTCACGGCGCGTAGCTCATCGGCGGTGACGAGGTGGCTGAGCTCCGGCTCGACGGCCCACGGCACAGGGAAGCGAATCGGCTGCTCGGGTCCCGCGAGCACGTCCCACAGCGCCAGCCGGCCACCGCGCGCGAGGACCCGTCTGGCCTCGCCGTAAAGGCCGCCCTTGTCAGCGACGTTCATCTGCACGTGCTGGCTCAGGAGGAGATCGAAGCTCGCGTCCTCGAACGGGAGGTCGAGCACGTCCGCCTGTCGAACGTCGATCGAGGCGTCGAGTCCGACGCTCCTGTTGAGCCAGCTCGCGGTCTCGCAGTACTCCTTCGTGAGGTCAACGGCGGTGACCCGGCAGCCGACGTGGCCCGCGATGAACCTCGCGGCGCCGCCGATCCCGGTGCCGGCGTCCAAGACACGGTCCTCGGGCGCTACGCCCGCGAGATCCGCCAGCGCGGCGGTCGCGAGACGACCCATCGTGTGGAAGTCCTCGAGCATGGCGAGCTCGGCGGATCCGAGCCGCGCAGGGTCCTTGCCGGCGGCGATCAGCGCGCGTTCGATGTTGGCCCGCGTCAGGCCTGTCGCATAGTGCTGCTGCACCGCATCCAATGGGCTCATGCTGTCTCCATCGACCGTCATCTCAGCCGACCGCGGTGCGGACGGCAGGCTCAGCGCTATCCACGTCCCCGTCGAGGGCCGGGCTGGGCTGTGCGGGCAGCAGTGCTGCTGCCGCTACGGCGCCTACGGCCGCGACACCCGCCGCCACCAGGCACCCTGCGCTGAGGCCTTTGATGAACGAGGCCGAGGCTGCGTGTTCGACAGCGGCGCCGAGCGAAGCGTGTCCCGCCTCGCTCAGGTGCTCGGCAACGCCGAGCGCGGCGCCGACGGACGAGTGCGCGAGTGTCCCGAGCGCCTGTGGAAGGCGGCCCGGGAGCGCCGCGGTCAAGCGGCTGGTGTAGATCGAGGCGTAGACGCTTCCGATCACCGCCACGCCAAGTGTGCCGCCGAGCAGCCGCGTCGCGTCGTTCACGGCCGACCCGACCCCGGCCTTCGCCCGCGGGACGACCCCCATGATCGCCTCGGTCGCGGGGGCGCTCGTCAGGCCCATGCCTGTGCCGTAAAGCACCATCTGAGCCGCGATCGTGGAGTAGGGGGTGCCGGGCGTCACGATCGCGGCGACCCACACGTAGAAGGCTGTGACCATGAGCAGCCCGGTCGCGACCACGAGCTTGGTGCCGAACCTGACCGCCAGCTTCGTCCCGAGTACCGAGGAGACACCGACGGCCGCCGCGACGGGAAGCAGGTGGACGCCGGCTGAGAGTGCGTCGTAGCGCTTGATGAACTGGAAGTACTGGGTCATCACGAAGATGAACCCGAGCAGCGTGAAGAACGAGACCGTGACCGCGGCGCAGGCCGCCGTGAAGCGCGGGTTTCCGAACAGGCCGACGTCGAGCATGGGCTCGCCGGCGCGCCGCTCCCATGCGATGAACGCGGCCAGCAGGCCGACGCCCAGCGCGAAGCAGCCGATGCTTCGGGGACTGCCCCAACCGTAGTCCGGAGCCTCGATGATCGTGTAGACGATCAGCCCCATCGCCGAGGTGGACAGAGCGAAGCCAAGGCGGTCTACTGGGCTCGCGTTGGGGTCGCGAGACCGCGGCACGTAGCGTGCGACGAGCGCGGCCGCGATCGCCGCAACGGGCGCGAGAGCGAAGAAGATGCTGGCCCACGAGAAGCGGCCAAGCAGCCATCCACCCACGATCGGCCCGAGTGCGATCGCGACGCCGGCGGTCGCGCCCCAAAGGCCGATCGCCCGCGCGCGCTCGGTGCGCTCGGTAAAGACGTTGGAGATCAGCGAGAGCGTGGAGGGGAACACCATTGCCGCACCGAGGCCCATGAAGCACCTGGCGGCGATCAGCTGTCCCGAGCTCGTGGCGAGACCTCCGAGGGCGCTCGAGAGCCCGAAGAGGCCCAGGCCCGCGAGGAGCAGGCCCTTGCGCCCGAGACGGTCGGACAGGCTTCCCGCGACGAGCAGCAGGGCTGCGAAGACCAGGTTGTATGCATCGACGATCCACTGCAGCTGGCTGTTCGTCGCGTGCAGTTCCCGCACGAGCGTGGGGAGCGCGACGTTGACGATCGTCGTGTCGAGGTTGATTACGAAGGCCGCGAGCAGCAGGGACGCGAGGACCAGCGATCTGTTGAGCATGCGACAACTATATAAAGCATCACAACGGAAAAAACAAGCATCTTGACAATTCTGCCAAGCGAGTCGCTAAAATGAGCGCATGCGCACCTATGGGCAGTACTGCGCCGTCGCGAAGGCGCTGGACGTGATCGGAGACCGCTGGACGCTGCTGATCGTCCGGGAGATCCTGCTCAGAGGCCCGTGCCGCTACACCGACCTGCGCAACGGCCTGCCGGGTATCGCGACGGACCTGCTGGCCGACCGACTTCGGGACCTCGCCAAAGCGGGCATCGTGAGCCGCGAAGATGCACCACCGCCGGTGGCCACGACGCTCTACAGGCTCACCCCACGCGGAGAGGAGCTCGCTCCGCTCCTGCGCGAGCTTCTGCGCTGGGGAACACCCCTGATGCAGGAGGGGCCGGCCAGCGGCGACGTCTTCCGCGGCCAGTGGCTCGTGTGGCCGGCCGAGATGAGCCTCACCGATCGCGAGCCGGCCGCTCCGCCGGTGACGATTCAGGTCCTTGCCGACGACGAGCCCGCCGTGCTGGAGACCTCGGGTGGAGGCGTGCATGTGACACCAGGCCGAGCCGAGGACCCCGACGCTGTCCTGCGCGGTCCCGCCCATACCATCCTCGGGCTGTTCGGCGGCTTCATCGATCTCGATCGCGCCGGCGCCATGGGAGCCGAATGCGACGGCGACCGCGGCGCCCTCGAGCGGGTGCTGCCGGACGCCGCGACTGGCCAATAAGCGCGTCCCGCACTCCCGGCTAGGCAATCACCACCGACTCGAGGCTCTTCGAATACACGTTCGTGACCAGCACAGTCCGATCGTCCGGCAGCGCCACAACCTCGCGCGGCCACGCGCCGGCCGGGATCGTTCCCAGCAGCGCGGAGGAGCGATGTCGAAGCGCCGCCTCGACATCGACGACCGCGAGCGTCTGGGGCTGATCGGCGCCGCCGTACCGGTTCGAGTTCGCCGCCACCACACGCGAGCCACCGGCCAACACGGCAAGCCCGGTCGGCGCGATCCCCACGCCGACCACCGCCCGCAGCGCCCGCGCGCGACCTGCGACGAGGCGCTCGCGGTCGAACGCCAGTAGTGAGTTGCTGCCTCGAGCGGTCACCCAGACGAGCTCCGGATCGGACGCCGACACGGCCACGCGCACGGGAGTGTGCCCCGCCGGCAGGGACACGACCGCGACACGCTCCGGAGCTTCGACGAGGTCGGCGACGACGAGCACGGACAACACCCCCGGCTGGCGTCCGCGTCGGTCGCGCTGGCTTGTCACGAACAGATGCTGACCATCGGCGGAGCAGACGGCGCCGACCGGGCCCGGGGGCAGCGCGGTCTGACCGACCAGCGCAGCGCGCGGGCTGTCCGAGCCGAGCGAGCCACCGAAGTCGAAGACCGACAACGTGGCGCTGTCCTCGTCTGTGACAAACGCGAAGCGCCCCGCGGGCTCCAGCGCGATCTGCACCGAGCCGCGGGCGGGCGCAGAGACGACAGCGTGGAATGGCTCATCGGTAGCGGCCCTCAGCGCCTGCGCGTCGGCGACCAGGAGCCCTCCGGCGCCGTTGGCGATCAGCACATGACGACCGGTGCGCTCGACAGCGATGCCCCGCGGGATCAGCTCGTCCCCAAGCCAAACCACGCCGTCCACGCGCCACGGGGACCCGGCGGACAGCGAGACCAGTCCGCGGTGCCCGGCCCGCGGCATCGACACGAACGCACGCTCGCCGCCCGGCGAGACAGCGACCGAGAACGGCCACGCGGGAAGCTCCGTGAACTGCGGGGTGACTCCTGGGATCTCGGGTGCGCTGCGCGGACGGCGCCGTCCGCCGGGCGACAGTGGAGATCGGAGAGCGCGCACGGGCGTCTGGAATGTACCGGTGTGTGGCCGCGCCACGGCCCATGCGAAGGCCTGCATTGGGCTTCTCGAACGCTTTACCAGCACACGATTGGCTGGTATAAGTTCCGGACGCCGTTCGGGATGGGCAGGATGCTCACCGCGGTGAAAAGGACAGCGACCGAGATCGGGGGGCGACGGATGGCGACCACAGACCGCGTGCGCGACTTCATCATGGATGAGCTTCGATGGCGAGGCAACCGCGCCGATCTCACCGACGACTACCCCCTGCTCGAGAACGGGGTGATCGACTCGCTGGGCCTGTTGCGGATCGTGGAGTTCCTGGAGTCGCAATGCGGCGCGGAGATCGACGATCGCGAACTGGTGCCGACGAACTTCGCCACGCTCGCCGCGATCGCGCGGCTCGCGGAACCCTCGCAGTAGACGATGCGCGACGCCGGGGCGAACGTGGCCACGCGCATCGACGAGGAGCTCGGATTCGTCGAGGAGGCAGGCTTCTTTGAGGGAGGGCTGTTCGGGGTCTCCTACAAGCCGACAGCTCGCACGCACGGGGCGGTCGTGATCTGCCCGGCGATCCTGTCGGAGTACGACCACACCTACAGCATCGATGTATCGCTCGCGCGTGCGCTGGCCGCTCGCGGCATCGCCGTTCACCGACTTCACTACCGCGGCAGCGGCCACAGCGACGGGGAGCCCTCGGACATGACCTTCGAGAGGATGCTCGAGGACGCGCTGGCCGCGACCGTCCGATTCGCCGCGGAGGTCGGCGTCGAGCAGCCGCTGATCCTGGGGGTGCGCTTCGGGTCGCTCGTGGCGGCCGCCGTCGCAGCCGGCAGCGGCGGCTCGCCGCTCGTGCTCTGGGACCCGGCGCTGAGCGGACGCGCGTACTTCCGCGATGCATGGCGCGCCGACATGATGTTCCAGATCAACGAGGGCGCGAAGCCGGCCACGCGCGACGCGTTCCCGGCGCTGCTCGAGCGCGACAACCAGGTCGACGTGCTGGGCTATCCGATCGGCAAGGCCCTGTACGACAGTGCTCTGGAGCGCAGCCTCGTGGACGAAGTCGGCGATCGTGCGCGGAGGATCCTGATCCTCCGCGGTGGCCCGCCGGCGTCTGCCCGGCCAAAGCTCGACGAGGCCGTCGAGGAGCTTCGCGGCCGGGGCTGCAAGGTCGACGTGGAGGTACTCGACGACGCGTTGATCCTGTGGTTCCAGGGACCTGAAATGCGCCGCAACGCGAGACCGCACGTCGCTGAGCTGATCGCGCGCACGGTCGACTGGATCAAGCGCGAGTTGGTGAAGGACGCCGTCGCATGAGCCGTCTCGCGACCACGCGTGAGGAGACGCCCTTCTTCGTCCACGCGGGCGGCGAGGACATCTTCGGCGTGCTCACCGCGCCCACGGTCGAGCCGAGAGGTATCGCCGCACTGGTCCTCACCGGCGGCGCCTTCGTGGGCGCCACTAACCGCAATCGCGTGTCCGTGCGGATCGCTCGCGACCTCGCGGCGATGGGCTTCCACGCTGTGCGGATGGACTACCACGGCGTCGGTGACAGCACCGGCGACATCGACACCTATCCGCTCGACCGCCCGTTCGTGGAGGACATCCTGCCCGCCGTGCAGGTGATGCAGGAGCGCGGCGTCGATCGCTGCGTGTTTGTCGGCACGACATGCTTCGGTGCGCGCACCGCGCTCTCGACGGCGGCCAAGGTCCCCAACGTAAGCGGCGTCGTGCTGCTGGCGGCGCCGATCCGCGACTACCCGAACTCGGTCAACCCAGACGCCACGCCTACACAGCACTACGTCAGGCGAGCGCTCTCTCCGCGGACGCTCGCGACCCTGCGCGATCCCGCTAAGCGGCGTCAGTACGCCACCACGGCGCGTTGGAAGGCCGGCTCGGCGGCCGGCAAGGTACGCAGCCGTCTGCTTCCTGGCGAGGCAGCGCCGGTCGCCGACGGGATGAGCTCCAGCTTCTACGAGCCGTTGGCCGAGCTCGCCGAGCGCAGGGTCCCGGTGCTGATCGGCTACGGCGTGGAAGACAGGTTCTACTCCGAGTTCCTCCAGGCGCGAGCGAAGCCGCGCCTCGGCCGCCTGCTCGACGCACCCGGGTCGCGGATCGAGCTGCGCACGGTCGAGGGGAGCATCCACGCGCTCAGAAGGATCAGCGCCCAGGATGCGATGGTGGCGCTGACGACCGACTGGCTCGCGGAGATCCACGAGGGCGTCTCGAGGGCAGCATGAAGCCTTGCGATACCTAGTCAGTCACCTGCTCGAGGAGTCGGCGCGCAACACGCCGGACGCTCCGGCGGTACTCGACGGCGAGCGCGAGATCACCTACGTCGAACTCGAGCGACAGTCCAACCGGCTCGCGAACCTGCTCGTCGAGCTCGGCGTCGAGCGCGGCGAGAGGGTCGGCATCTACCTGGACAAGTCGATCGAGTCGGTGGTGGCGATCTACGGGACACTCAAGGCCGGCGGCGCATACGTGCCGCTGGATCCCCAGGCGCCGCCCGCGCGGCTCGGCTACATCGCCCGCGACGCGAGTGTGCGCGTGCTCCTCAGCGGATGCGAGAAGCAAGAGGCCTGGCAGGCGCTGATGGCGGACGGTCCTGCGCTGCAGTCGCTCGTGGCGCTCAACGGAGCGCCTGGCGCGGGGCCGGAGGGGGTGCGGACGCTCGCCTCCAGCGACGTTGCCGGCGCATCCGACTCCCCGCCTGCGGTGCGCGTCGTCGATTGCGACCTCGCCTACATCCTCTACACGTCGGGGTCGACCGGTACCCCCAAGGGCGTGATGCTCACGCATCGCAACTGCCTCGCGTTCGTGGAGTGGGCCGTCGAGCAGTTCGCCGTGTGCGCGGAGGATCGACTCTCGAGCCACGCCCCGCTGCACTTCGACCTCTCCACATTCGATCTGTTCGCGGCCGCGGCTGCGGGGGCAGCGGTGGTGCTGGTACCGGCGCAGGCGTCCGTCTTCCCCAGCGAGATCCGCCGGTTCATCGAGAGCACAGAGATCACGGTCTGGTACTCCGTCCCGTCGATCCTCGCGATGCTCGTGATCCGCGGGGGTCTGGAGATCGGCGCCCTACCCACTCTGCGCAAGGTCCTGTTCGCCGGCGAGGTGTTCCCCACGGGCTACCTGAAGCGTCTGGTCGAGCTCCTGCCCCACGTCAGCTTCGCCAACCTATACGGCCCGACGGAGACCAACGTCTGCACCTGGTGGGAGGTGGGCGAGCTTCCTGAGGATTCCAGCGAGACGATCCCGATCGGCCGCGCGATCGCCAACGTAGACACGTTCGTCGTCACCGACGACGGCCGGGCCGCCGAAGCGGGCGAGGTCGGCGAGCTGTACGTCCGCGGCCCCACCGTCATGCAGGGCTACCTCGGCGATCCTGAGAAGACCGCCTCGAGACTGGTCGCGAACCCGTTCGGCGATGTCCTCGATCAGCGCGTCTACCGCACCGGGGATCTCGTCCAGGAGACGGTGCGCGGCGACTACCGCTTCCTCGGCCGACGCGATAACCAGGTTAAGAGCCGCGGCTACCGGATCGAGCTGGGCGACGTGGAGGCGGCGATCCAGGCTCATCCGGCTGTCACGGAGTGCGCGGTGGTCGCGGTCCCGGACGACCTCGTGGGCAACCGCCTGTACGCGTTCGTGGCCGCCGGCGAGGAGACGCTCGACCCCCCTCTAGGCGCGTTCTGCGCCGAGCGAGTTCCCGGCTACATGATCCCGGAGCGCTTCGAGGTCAGCGATGCGCTGCCGCGGACCTCCACTGGCAAGATCGACCGCCCGGCATTGGCTGCCCGACTGAGCGCCACTCAAGCCTGACCGTCCTGGACGTGGCGGAGCCGCGGCGATTCCGTTCGAGGCGCGGACACGCAACCGATGGTTGCGCCTGGTAGCATTCGCAACCATGGGTTGCACATCGACGAAAGGGACGCGCGTGGCCGCTGACAGAATCGAGCGAGAGATCGTGATCCAGGCGCCGGCGGAGGTCGTATGGGGCGTGATCACCGAGCCGAGCCAGATCAGCCGCTGGTTCAGCGACGAGGCCGAGGTGCAGGCGCGCGCCGGCGCGGACGGAACGCTTACGTGGAAGCCGGGAGGGCGCGGCGGTGACAGGGAGGCGGACATGACCGTGGCGATCCGGGTCGTGGAGTCCGAGCCCTACAGCCGCTTCTCCTTCCGCTGGAACCACCCGGAGGGCACCACACCGGATGAGAGCAACTCGGCGCTGGTCGAGTTCAGCCTCGCTGAGGAGGCGCGCGGCACCAGACTGCGGGTCGCCGAGAGCGCGATCGCCGCCGTCACGCACGACGAGGACAGCATGGCTGCCTACCGCGAAAGCCATGAACACGGCTGGGGCAAGCATCTCGGGGAACTACTCGACTACGTCGCATCCGAGATACCGAGCGAGGCGCTTTGAAGGCCGGCGCGCTCGCCGAGGAGGACGCGCTGTGGGCGGCGGTTGCCGACCCGACGCGCCGGCGCGTGCTGGACGCGCTGCTCGAGCGAGGCGAGGCGACCACCACGACGCTCGCCGAGGAATTGCCGGTCACCCGGCAGGCCGTGGCCAAGCACCTCGTCGTGCTCGACCGCGTCGGCCTGGTGACCAGCGAACGGCACGGCCGCGAAGTCCGCTACGCCGTGCGCCCCGAACGGCTCGATGCCGCCAGCGAGGCGATGGCGCGCGTGGCGGCGCAGTGGGACAGGCGCCTGGCTCGGATCAAGCAGCTCGCCGAGTCAGTGCAGGCACAGACCGAGCTCCATTCCTAATGCCCAAGAAGGAGGCAACAATGATTCACCACAAGACAGGCTCGCGCGAGGAGTGGCTGAAGGCGCGGCTCGAGCTGCTCGATGTCGAGAAGGACCTCACGCGCCGTAGCGACGAGGTGGCGCGCCTGCGGCGCGAGCTGCCGTGGGTTCCGATCGAGAAGGAGTACGTCTTCGAGACGGACGAGGGCCCGGCATCCCTTACGGATCTCTTTCGGGGACGCTCGCAGCTGCTCGTCTACCACTTCATGTTCGGGCCGGATTTCACGGCGGGCTGCCCGTCTTGCTCGTCGATCGCCGACGGCTTCTCCGGCTCGGTGGTGCACCTCGCCAATCACGACGTCGCGTTCACCGCCATCTCGCGCGCACCGCTCGGCAAGCTTCAGGCATACAAGCAACGGATGGGCTGGAGCTTTCCCTGGGCCTCCTCATCGCCGAGCGACTTCAACCACGACTTTCACGTCACACACACCGACGAGGAATGGCAGTCGGGGGCCGTCGAGTACAACTTCTCCACCTCCGACTACCGGCCCGCGGAGAAGAGTCCGACGCTGATCGAGATCGCGGCGGGCGCTGGAACGGACCCGATGACGTACAGACAGGAG
Source organism: Solirubrobacteraceae bacterium (assembly GCA_036513335.1). Classification (GTDB taxonomy): domain Bacteria; phylum Actinomycetota; class Thermoleophilia; order Solirubrobacterales; family Solirubrobacteraceae; genus Palsa-744. The sequence continues at coordinate 54,996 of DATBZG010000080.1, forward strand.
GGGCCGGGCATGAGCGCGTTCGCGCTGATTGACGGCGTCGTGTTCCACACATACTCGGCCTACGCACGAGGAGTCGACGGGCTCTGGGGGATGTACGCCTGGCTCGACCGCGCGCCGCTGGGTCGCAACGAGACCGGCGCCTGGTGGCGACGCCACGACGAATACGAGGAGGATTGACCGCTCCAGCCTGACCTCTAAAGGCACAGGGCGCGTCGTGCCGGCCTTGATCTACGGGCCGCGCACGGCGGGGCCGGCGCTCGCGGGCGCCATGCTGCTGATTGCCGGGCTCCTTGCAAGCATGAGCACGCCGAGCACCATCGAGGCGAGACCCAGAATCTGGCCGCTGACCTGCAGCGCACTCGTTCCGACGTGCTCGTGAAACAGCGTCTGGCCAATGAGGATCGCCACGAGCGGCTCGAGCACGGTGATCGCGGGGAGCGACCACTTCAGGTCACCGGCCTGAAACGCACTCTGGTTGAGCACGAGGCCACCGACGCTCAGGACAACCAATACGTAGGGCGACCAATCGCCGAGCGCATGCCCTACGGAGATGCCCAGCCGGTGGCTTGTCCGCTCGGTGATCGCCGAGGTCGTCCCGAGAACGATGCCGGTGGCTGCGCCAAGCGCAAGCGACCGACGCTGTGGCGAGCCACGGCTGAAAGCGATCAGCGCTACCACCGCCGTTGTCGAGATGGCGGCGAGAAGGATCCAGCCCACGGTCGAGCCGCGCGGGTTGCCTGGCCCGGGCTGTGCGGCCGCGATGTACAACGCGATACCACCTAGGATCTGCGCGTTCGCCAGCCAGTCGCGTCGTGAGAACCTCCGATGCTGGGCTAGCGCGCTCGCACCGAGCGCCATCACCAGACCGGTCACAAAGATTGGCTGCACAAGCGCGAGCGAGCCTTTGCGCAACGCAATGAACTGCATCACATAGCCGGCTCCCCCGGCCACCATGCCCAGCAGCCACGTACGCCGTCGGGCCAGCACCACGAGCAGGTCGATCCGTAGCGAGTGCTCGGCGGCCTCTTTGCTGGCTGCCCGCTGCTCGAGTACCGAGGAGAGCGCGAAGAACGCAGCCCCCACGAGGGACTCCACGATCACGATCGCCGGGATGTAGGCGCGACCGAGTCTCTCGCGCAGACGTTCGACGAAGCGTCCAGGGAGGCCCAGTGCGTGTGCGAGCCCGTGCACGTGGTGCGCGGTCGCGACCAATGTGTAACTCACGGGTCGAACCGGCTAATGAGAACGTTGCGGCGCGGTGCGCAAGAAGCGCTGCAACACCTGATAGAGAGCGAAGAGGACCACCGTTGCCAACACTACCCAGACGATCTCACTTCGATCGAGAAGGCGATCTCATTGGCTCACCGTGGCAGGTTATGATGCTCGCGTGACCCAGCCAACGCTGGCGACGCGCCGTCTGGCCGTTCCGGGTCGGCCGGCAACGCTTCGCCGGCTCACCGCCGCTGACGCTGTCCCGTTCGCTGCCCACATCGCCGGCGATCTGTCTCGGCTCGGAGAGCATCTTCCTTGGCCGGCGGCCACATCCTCGGTCGACGGAGCTCGTGTCTGGCTGGAGAACCATGAGCTCGCCCGCGACGGGCGCGTGATCGCCGTTGGCGTCTGGGACGAGACCAGGCTGGTGGGCGGCGCCGTCCTCTTCCATCACGAGCCCGCCGCCGCGACGGTCGAGCTCGGATGTTGGGTGGTGGCGGAGGCCGAGGGGCGCGGCATCGCGGCGGCATCCTGCCTGGCGCTACTGGAACTGGCGCGGGGCGGGCTGCGCGCTGAGCGCGTCGAGTGGCGCACGACGCCGGCGAACACACGCTCGCGGCGGCTCGCCGAACGTCTCGGCTTTCGCTACGAGGGCCGCCTGCGCTCGCGCTACGTCCTGCGTGACAAACGGCTCGACATCGACGTCCTCTCCCTTGTCGGCGAGGAGATCGACGAGGCTCTCGTACTAGGCTGAGCGCTCGGGCGCGGGTGACGCTCCCGGGTGCTCGGTAGGAACTATGTCCTGGGGCCGGAGAGGAGACACATGAGCGCAGAGCACGTCGAGATCAAGACCGAGGACGGCGTCGCCGACGGTTACCTGGCGCGACCCGCCGACGACGACGGCCGGCGGCCCGGGGTGCTGTTCCTCGTCGATGCCTTCGGGTTGCGCCCCCAGATCGAGCAGATGGCCGACCGGATCGCGGAGCACGGTTTCGTGGTGCTCGCTCCGAACGTCTTCTACCGGCACGGCCGGGCGCCGGTGCTGGCGATGCCCGATCTCGAGGACCCCGAGTCGCGCGGGCCGTTCATGGAGAAGATCAGGCCGATGATGCAAGAGCTCACGCCCGAACTGATCGCGAGCGACAGCCGTGGCTACCTGGACTTCCTCGCCGACGTGGCCCGGGGACCCTTCGCAATAACGGGGTACTGCATGGGAGCACGGCTGGGTTGGCGCATCGCGACTGCCCATCCTGACCGCGTGCTGGCGCTCGCCGGCTTCCACGGCGGCGGCCTCGTGACCGACGACGAGGACAGCCCGCACCGGAGCGCCGACGAGCTGACCGTCGAGGCTTACTTCGGCTACGCAGACAACGACCCGAGCATGACCCCCGAGAACATCGCCACGCTCGAGCAGGCCCTCGACGACGCCGACGTGACATACCGCTCGGAGGTGTACGAGGGCGCTGCCCACGGGTACACGATGGCCGACACTGCGATGTACAACAAGGGCGCGGCCGAGCGCCACTACGAGGCGCTGTTCGCGCTCTTGGATCGCACCATCTGAACGCGCGAGGGCAGACCGCGCCCTCACCGCGTGCTACAGCGGCGGGACCTGGTTGTTGACCTGCGTGCCGTGATACAGGTGGTCCTGGTCCCGGCACGCGGCGGGGAAGAAGAACTGCACGCTGTCGCTGCGAACGCCGTTGTAGCTGGCGAACAGGGTCGCTCGTCCGACGGTTCCCACTTCACACTTGGGGTCGTTGCTCGCAACCACGCGGAGGACGATCTTCATGATGTTCCCGGGGTAGCCCCACATCGTCGCGTAGTGCGAGTGGTAGACGAGGTGATGCTCGACCGTCATCGTGATCTCACCCCTGTGGTCTTCCTGGCACATGATCCCGGAGACGGTGTTCGCTTCCAGATTGATTTCGCCATGGCCGCGGGCGTAGCCGCCCGCTTCCCCCGGGGAGCCGGTGTGAAAGCCCCATGGCGGAATCCCGTAGACAATCGGAACCTGGCCGCAGCCGGGTGTATACGCGGAGGCTTGGCCGGCCGTGCCGAGCAGAGCGAGCAGCGACGTGAATGCCAGGGCCGCGAGCCCGATTCGCGGCTTGATGTGGTGGCTCCGCATCCGAAAGCGGACGATAGACGCTCACCAGGACGATCCGGGCCGAGCCGGACACAAGTTCGACCACCTCAAGCTGTTGCAGCGGGCCTCAGGCGCTTGCGTAGAAACTCTCGCACGTGCGCCTCCGCGCCGAGCGGCTTTGGCGCGGTTTCGGGCAAGAGGACTAAGCGCGTGGGCGACCGGAGTGTCGTCCTGGCGTCCACCGGGTAGGGACGCTTCCATGCCGTCAAAGCTGCTTGCGATCTATCAACGTGCGGCCGGCGAGGCGAACGCCAGAGCGTTCGAGTGCCGGGCCATCTCGAGAGCTTCTCAGTGACAAGAGCGAGGAGATAGAGCAATGGACCTCGTTGCCCCGGTGAAGGCGTTCGATCGCTTTCAGCGACGCCACGCGCCCGTCGCGGTAGCAATCGCCGTGCTGCGTAACTTCTCAGACCAGGAAGCCGGCAACGCCTCCGCTTTGATCGCCTACTGGGGATTCTTCTCACTCTTCCCGCTGCTGCTCGTATTCGTGACGATCCTCGGCTTCGTCCTGCAGGGCGACCCTTCGGCACAGAGCTCGGTGGTGCATTCGGCGCTCTCCCAGTTCCCGATCGTCGGCGCACATCCGGGAGCCCTTGCCGGCAACGGCGTCGCGCTGGCGGTTGGCTTGATCGGCGCGCTGCTCTCCGGTCTCGGAGTGACGCTGGCCACCGAGAACGCGTTCAACCGGGTCTATGCGGTCCCGCGCCGCCGACAGCCCAATTTCCTGGTCGCGCGCTGGCGCGGACTGAAGCTGCTGATCGTCGTCGGGCTGCTGCAGATCCTCTCGACCATCGCATCGGGCGGCGTCAGCGGCGGTCTCGGCGGAGTGCTCGTCGTGATCGCCGGGATCGTGGTCTCGCTGTTGCTGAACCTGGTCCTGTTCTTTGTCGTCTTCCGGTTCCTCGTCTCCGACACGATCCCCACGCGCGAGCTGTGGCCGGGAATTATCCTGGCAAGCATCGGTTGGGAGGTCCTGCAGGCCGTCGGTGGCCTCTACATTCGCCACGTCGTAAAGGGGGCGAGTGAGACCTACGGGACCTTCGCCACCGTCATCGGGCTGCTCACCTGGCTCTATCTCGGTGCACGGATCGTCGTCTACGCCGCCGAGATCAACGTCGTCCTCACGCGCCGGCTGTGGCCGCGAAGCATCATGGAACCGCCGGAGCCGGCTGATCGCAAGGCTCGCGCGGCACTGGCGAAGATGGAGGAGCGCGACGACAAGGAGACCGTTCAGGTCGACTTTCATCCGCCGACCGATGAGAACGGCCCCAACCGGGGCGAGCCGGTCTACGCCGTCGCTCCGGCTCCGCATCCACATGAGCGAGCCCAGACGACGAGTCCCGAGATCGCGGGACCGGATCTGCATACGGTCACGATCGCCCAACTGCTCGATGCCATTGGGCGGAGCATCGAGGAGGTAGCCGCGGACAGCTCGGATAAGCAATTGGCGCAGCAGTGGATTACGAGCGGGCGGCAAGCTTCCCCAACCTCAGGCGAGCGAGAGAGTCGAGCGCCGGGCGACGGCGCTGCCCGCGTCCTTGCCGAGGCCACGACACGCACGCTGGGCCTCGCGCCCGACAACGACGATGAAACTCGGCCCCCGTGATTTGGCGGGCTTCTGTCGCAGGAGCTTTAGGACTGAACCGGAAGAACCCGGGCGTTCTCGACTGCGATAAGTTGTCGGGCGGTGCGCCGACGCGGGGGCAGAGCTCTATGCGCTTTTAGCTCGAAGCTCGACAGCTTCGCGCGAGCCCGCGCGCTCTGGATGACCCTGGCCGTCGCGACAGCGGCCTGCTTGGCGGCGGGGTGTGCATCGGCGCTGGCGGCGGAAGAACCCCCGCCGCTGGCCAGCGCTTTCCAAGGCTCGCTGGCCACCACGTACACGTACAACACCGGGGAAGGCCAGTCCGGCAAAGAGGAAGCCAACCTCACCTGGTCGGCGACGGGGAGCTTCGACGCCGAAGACCACGGCGCGCTGCAACCGCTGAGCTTCTCGAGCATCTCGGGCAAGAAGACCGCGGAAGGCAGCCGCATCTATTGCCCCGGCCCGACCACCGATCACAGGGAACTCACCGCCTCGATTCTCGAAAGCCCGCGACCGGAAGATTGGGAAATAAGCGAGACGCTCAACTATCCGATGCCGGGATGGAAATACGAAGTGGCTGACTCCGCCCTCTTCCTGCCGGTCACGTGGACAGGGAAGGCGTACATCGGCACGTCGTGCGAAGAAGCGCTGTCTGAACCGGAACAGCTGCAGGTCAACGAGCTCACCAACGGCTATCAGGGAGCCGGCTGTCCCGTCAACGAAGCCGAACGCACGCAGCTGCTCGCATCGCTGCTGGTCGAACCCAACGGCAGCGCCGGCCAGACACGCACATATCACCAGCCCTGCAGCGGCACATTTGAAGGCAAAGGGAGCTGGAGCGCGTCGATCACGATCACCCTCACCGTCACAGCGACGAGCCCTGGGGCCAACAACACGAAAAATGGGCCTAGTTCCCCTCCCCCCTCCGTCATCTCGCCGCCCGCCCCGGCGACGAAGCCGACGAGCGAAGCCCGCCGCGCCCAGCTGAAGGACCAGGCCAGAGCAGACCTCCCGCCCGCGCTGGACTCATCCTGGCAGGCGCACGGGCTGGTGGGCGCGCTCTCGCTGGCGCACGCCTACGGGATATCTCAGGTGGCCGACTCGCTCGGCGGCGCCGCCACGCTGCTCGGCGGCGACGACGATGTCGTCAGAGCGATCAACGACTACCGCATCGTCAAAGATCCACCTCAGCCGGGATACGAACTGCTCGCCACGCCCGTGGCGTCCAAGCCGCCGTCGCTCCCATCCTGCGCGCGCTGGCGCGCACGCCGGCTGTCCAGCTACTGCCGCAGATTGCGCGCAGCGGCGAGCGCCATGGTGCGTGAAGCCGACACCGCAGCGGCCCTCGACGCAGCGCTGGCCACGACGATTGATCGCGACACCTCGGCGATCGCCGCTGGCTCCTACGCGGCGGCCGAACGACAGGCAAGCCACTTCGAGGAACTTCAGTCGAGCTTCCAAGCCGCCCTCGTGGCGCAGGGGTCTGCGGGCGCCAAAGTCGCAGCGCTGCTGAAAAGCGCTCACGTGCGTGGTGCAGCGACCAAGGCACAGGCGGCGCGCGCCATCAAGTGGCTCGAGCTGCAGTTGGCCAAGAGCGGTATCACCAAGAGCGAGATCACGCCGCTGGCAGGGTCTGCGCTGCGCCCCAGCCGTGTCGACCTCCTCAGCGCGCTCGCTCACCCCGGCGGCTGAACGATGCTTTCGGCGACGCCGTACGGCGTCTAGCGCATCCGTAACAACGCCGCCGGCAGCCCGGTTGGCCTCCAATGAGGCGGTGTTACGCTGAGAACTTCGGGCGTTTCCGAACGTCAACGGTGAGCAGACTGGGAGGAAGGCGCGCATGGGCACGATCGTTACCACCGACGGCACGGAGATCTTCTACAAGGACTGGGGCTCGGGGCAGCCGCTCGTCTTCAGTCACGGCTGGCCGCTTTCCGCAGACGACTGGGACACGCAGATGCTGTTCTTCCTACAGCACGGCTACCGCGTGATCGCGCATGACCGCCGCGGACACGGACGCTCCACGCAGACCAGCGACGGCCACGACATGGACCATTACGCCGATGACATGGCGGCGGTGACGGCCTATCTCGATCTCGAGGGCGCCGTGCACATAGGGCACTCCACCGGCGGCGGCGAGGTCGTGCGCTACATCGCAAGGCACGGCGAGAGTCGCGTGGCGAAGGCAGTGCTGATCAGCTCCGTGCCGCCGCTCATGTTGCAGACGGACGCCAACCCGGGCGGGCTGCCCAAGAGCGTGTTCGACGGCTTCCAGGCTGAAGTCGCCGCGCATCGCTCCGACTTCTACCGTGGCCTGGCGGCGGGACCCTTCTACGGCTTCAACCGACCGGGCGTCGAGTCATCTGAGGCGATCATCGAGAACTGGTGGCGCCAGGGCATGATGGGCGGAGCAAAGGCGCACTACGACGGCATCGTCGCCTTCTCCCAGACCGACTTCACAGAGGATCTCAAGAAGATCACCGTGCCGGTGCTGGTGATGCATGGCGAAGATGATCAGATCGTTCCCTACGCCGACGCCGGGCCGCTGTCCGCGAAGCTCGTGCAGAACGGGACCCTGAAGTCCTACAAGGGCTTCCCGCACGGCATGCCCACGACCGAGGCTGAGACGATCAACGCTGACCTGCTGGCCTTCTTGCAGTCTTGACCAACCGCACGGCTACGGCGCCGTAGAGGCGCCACCGAGCAGCGCGAGCGCCGCGGTGACGAGCTCGGCGTTGTCCGTGGCGATGTGGCCGTCGGGCAGCGCCAGCACGTCCTCCAAGCCAACGCGCGCGTCAAATCCTGTCCCGCGACAGGCAGCGAGGACCTCCCATGTCCGCTCGCCGTATCCGTGCCATAGCTGCGGGAGCCCGTCTGGGATCAGCTGAGAGATAGCGCGGGCATCCTCCGCGCCGCCGTCGACCTCCACGAGCACGCGCACGATCTGATGCGTGATAGAGCTGCGCGCGAGCTCGACGGCGTCCTGCGGCGTGGCGAGGCCGGCCTCCACCCCAATGCCCGCATGCGCTGCCGCGCGCACGATCCCCACCCAGCCGGACTCCGACAGGTTCACCGAGACGAAGTCCGGCGGCTCGCGCCAGGATCTCACCGCGGCAGCACGAGCGAATGGGTCGGGGTCGATCGCGGCAGACGTGGAGAGCCCGATCGGCAGGCCGGGGGCGCCGGCGCGAATCGCCGCAACCGCTGCATCGCATGCGCGCGCATCGAGGGTCTGGACGCCGTGCGCGTCGCGCGGATGCACGTGCACGGCAAATGCGCCTGCCCTGCGGGCAGCGATTGCATCTGCGGCAAGCTCCGCCGGTGAGAGTGGCACGGCGGGGTGCTGCGCCCGCGTACGGCCCCCGTTCAGGCACGCCTTCAGTGCCATGGGATGCGCGTGCTCGCAGTGATCACCACCTGCAGTGTGGCGACTGGGAGGCGTCCCGCCCGCTGCCGTCCGAACCGGACCGTCTACACACATTGTAAGTTTTGTACGCTACGCTCTGATTATGCAAGCGGGAGTAGGCAAGAAAGCATCGAAGGGCGAACCGTTCAGCGTTCGCTTCACGAGGCCCACCGACCGCGTGGTCGAGGAGGAGGCGCGGCGCACACGTCGCTCCAAGAGCTCCGTCGTCGAGGCTCTGACCGACGAAGCGATCCGTGCGCGGCGCTTCGCCGGTATTGGCTTTCGTGGCGACGACGCGGCTAGACGACCCTGGGTGATCGGCTCCGGCCTGGACGTCTGGGAGATCATCCAGATGCTCGATGATCTCGGCTCGATCGAGCGATTGATCCAAGACACTCAGCTGACAGAGCGCCAGGTGCGCGTGGCGATCGCCTACCGCGACAGCTACCCCGAGGAGATCGCGCAAGCGCTCGGACAGAACCGTCGCACGGTCGCGGAATGGCGCGAGCTCTATCCCTTCATCGAGTTCTCCCCCCCGACCTAGCGCCGCTTGCGCCTGCTGCTCGACGCAAACCTCTCGCCGCGCCGAGTCGCGTCGCCGTTGCGCGAGATCGGCCACGACGTGCTCGCCCTCGCCGAAGACGCGGCCTACGAGGGCCTTTCCGACCCACAGGTGCTCGAACTGGCGAGCACCGAGAAGCGCATTCTGATCACGCGCAACAGCCGCGACTTCGCGCCGATCGCGCGGGAGTGGGCCGAAGCCCAACGTCCGCACTCCGGCGTGATCCTCATTTGGACGCTCGACCACAGTCAATTCGCCGCGATCGTCACCGGCATCCAACGCCAGCTCGACCTCTGGCCGTCGCAAGAGCAATGGACCGACCTCACCGTCGCGTTCTAATCGCCTTTCGGATAACGCCGCACGTTTCGATTCCGACCCGCGTTGGTAGTTAGTGACAACATGTCCGTCGTACGGGCGTCTCCGTGACGCCCCGTAAGCGGTGCGCTGGTCAGGCGATCAAAAGGAGAAGCCGTGTTCGGATGGAGCCGTCGGTCCCTTATCGGTCTTGGCGTAGCCGCGGCCCTCGTGGGTCCCGGCGCGGTGATGGCTGCAGGCTCGGCCTCCGCCGCGACGAGCGAACCTGCCGTGGAGCCCGCCCCCCAGGGCCTCGTGAACAGACACCCGGTGGTCGGCCCGCCGCTCAGGCACGCCAAGTCGTCAGCCCTCGCGCCGGCGCTCGTTCCGGCGACACCATCGCCTTGGGAGCCGCTGACCAACCAGCCAACGTTCGCGCCCGGGACGATGCTTCTGGAGAGCGACGGAAGCGTGCTCGTCCATGAAGAACAGGAATATGGAGCCACGACCGCTTGGTACAAGCTCACGCCTGACGCCAACGGCAACTACGCCGACGGCACGTGGAGCAAAATCGCCTCGATGCCGAAGGGCTACGCCCCCGAGTACTTCGCGTCGGCAATCCTCCCGGACGGGGAAATGATCGTCGAGGGCGGTGAGTACAACGGCTTCAGCCCGGAAGGCGTGTGGACGAACCAGGGAGCGATCTACAACCCGGTGAAGAACAAGTGGCAGCGTGTCTCGCCTCCCCCCGGCTGGGAAAGCATCGGCGACGCCCAGAGCGACGTGCTCGCCAACGGCACGTTCATGCTGGCGCAGCCCTGCCAGGACTGCACGTCTGCGAGCGGCACGCTTACGACCGACGACGCGCTCTTCAACGCCAGCGGTCTGAGCTGGCTGACAATCCCAGGTCAGGGCAAGAACGATCCCAACGACGAGGAGGGCTGGACGCTCGAGCCGAGTGGGCAGCTGCTGACGATCGACACATGGCTGACGCCGACGACGGAGCTGTTCACTCCGACGAACCTCACCTGGGGCTCCGCGGGCAACACCGTCGCCTCACCGGTCGACAGCCCGGAGGCGGAGATCGGCCCGCAGGTTGAGATGCCGGGCGGCAACACGTTCGTCGTCGGCGCGGGCTCGAGCAGCGAGATAGCTCCTGAAGCGTGCACCGCGCACAAGCCGGCGGCGACCGCCCTTTATGACTACGCGGAGGGTCGGTGGGTGAAGAGCCCCTCGATCCCGACGATCGAAGGCGAGCAGTACGACAGCGCCGATGGGCCCGGCTCGATCCTTCCCGATGGCAACGTGCTGTTCGATGTGAGCCCGTGCGTATACAGCGCGCCGCTCGCGTTCGACCTGTACAACGCGTCCTCCAACACGATCAGCGCCGTACCGGATGTCCCCAATGCGGCGAACGACTCCACCTACTACACACGCATGCTCGCGTTGCCCAACGGACAGGTGCTGTTCAACGACGGCAGCAACGAAATGGAGCTCTACACGGCGGGCGGCACGCCCAACCCGGCGTGGGCTCCGTCGATCAGCTCGCTCAGCTCGGGCACCCTGAAGCCGGGCAAGACGGCCAGCCTGTCGGGCACGCAGCTGGCGGGCCTCGACCAGGGCGCGGCCTACGGGGATGACGTCCAGGACAACACCAACTTCCCGCTCGTGCGCATCACCAACTCGCAGTCCGGCGTTGTGACCTACGCGCGGACGAGCGGCTGGAGCTCGGTGTCGGTGGCTCCGGGCACCGCGTCCTCGACCAACTTCACCGTGCCGAAGGGCACCCCCGCCGGAGAAAGCACGCTCGAGGTCGTCGCCAACGGGATTGCCTCGGAACCGGTGGAAGTGACGATCCGCTGAGCTGAGCGTGACGAGCCATCGGCTGGGTATTCGCCCGCCGGCTTGACCTCTGAGGTGAGGAAGCCTCGCCCCATCTCGTCACGAAAGCCCTCGACAGCGGTGCCGACGAGCTGCTCGTTGGAGCCCGTCCCCCCTCCGTAGAGCTCGGCCGTGTCGATCATCGTCACGCCGAGCTCGTGCGCACGGCGGATCGTCGCGATCCCGCCAAAGCCACCGTAGCGCTCACCGAATATCGTTCTCTGCGTGAGCTCCACCGACTGGCTCAACGCCTCGGCACGCGCCGGCGCGGGCAATCTACGACCGCGAGGCCAGCTGCCCCTCCTCGGAAGCGTCTTCCCCGCGCCTGTTACGGCAAAGGTCCCGGAGATCATCTTCCTCTTCTGGGTGGTGAAGATCCTCACCACGGCGGGCGGAGAGGCCACCTCTGACTACCTGAAGACGTACGGTAACTTCGGCGGTGGCGGCACCGAGGTCGTGCTGTTCGTGGCCGCGCTCGTGCTGCAGTTCGCGACGCGCCGCTACCGCGCTTTCGCGTACTGGTTCCTGGCTTATGCGATCGCGATCGCTGGCACGGGCTTCGCTGATTTTCTGCACCTCGACGTACACATCCCGTACGCGGGCACGACGATCCTGTGGGCGGTGATCCTGGCGGCGGTGTTCTGGGCCTGGCAGCGCAGCGAGGGGACACTGTCGATCCACAGCATCACCACGCAGCGACGGGAGGCGTTCTACTGGGCGACGGTGTTCGCGACCTTTGCGCTGGGCACGGCGCTGGGCGACTTCACGGCGACCTCGCTGGGCATGGGCTACCTGGACTCCGGGCTGTTCTTCTTCGCTCTGATTCTCCTCCCGGCGCTGGCCTGGTGGCGTTTCGGCCTGAACAGCATCGCCGCGTTCTGGATGGCCTATGTCCTGACGCGGCCGCTTGGAGCCTCGTTTGCCGACTACATCAGCAAGCCGCGCAACATCAGCGGCATCGGCTTCGGCGACGGCCAGACCGCAGCGGTGTTCGCGGTGGCCGTCTTCCTCCTGGTTTGCTACCTGGCGCTGGCTCGGCCCGATATCCAACGCTCGCGTCTCGCCTGAGCGCCGCCGCGGCTCAGGGACCGACGTAGCTGAAGCGCGCCTGCGAAGCCGCATCCCCGGTGCCGGTGAAGTAGCTCTCCCAGGTGGTGACGGTCACGGGGACGCTCTTGCCGGGCTTGCCGCGCGGAGAGACCGCGTGCAGCGCGGTGGTGGAGCCGCAGGCGAAAAGCGCGGGGATCACGGTTACGGACTTGGACGCTTTGCCGGCGAAGTGCACGGCCAGCGGACAGCCGAGGTTCTGCCCGCTGATCTTCACGGTCGTGCCCCCCGCGGCGGGGCCGCTGCTGGGAGACAGCGAGTCGACGGCAGGCTGGCCGGGCGGGTACAGGTAGATCTGATCGGAGGCAGAGGTGACACTGCACCCGGTGACGGTGCACGCCCGCACGTGGACGAGACCGGGGTTCTCAGAGACGGTCTCGGTGCTCAGGCGCGTTTCGCCTTCCGGCGCGAGCGTGTACTGGGTGCCCTGCGAGAGTTCTTCGGGTTCTTCGATGAACTGCACGCGCGTCAGCTGCCCCGCGAATCCGTCTCCCTGCAGCAAGATCGGCGTGCCGCCCGTGTCAGCGGCGCCGCTGCGGCCTTTCAGGCGCACACCGCTGGCGGTGCTTTCCACGCCGGTGACGGTCGGCAGGCCCGCATACTCGACGCTCGACTCGGGCGAGGAGCCGGCGAGGGTGCGCACGGACAGGGGGATGCTCTCGGGACCGGCGGTGGGGGTTTCTTCTTCGCCCACCAGCGCGGGGGCTTCGATCTGGATCTCCGTGCCGGTGATGTAGGACGGGGTCTGCCAGTACGGCGCCGGGCCCCCTTCAAGCGAGGCTTCTTCGGTCGGATTGCCGAAGTCGGTGTAGAGGAAGCTGAAGCGGTCCAGGCCGACGCCGTGGATCGTGACGAGCGTCCCGCCCGTCTCGCTGGCGAGGCTGCTCGGCCCGGCTGAGGTGGAGACGGAGGTGATCTTCGGCGCTGGCGCGTAGTCGTACTCGCTCGGGGCGGGATACACCTCGCAGCCGCATTCGGGCGGGGTCTGGAGCGCCCCGTTTTGCGCGAAGCTCGCGCTCCCCTGGACCGGCGGCAGGATCGTCGAGGGGGCGCTCTCCCCGGCCGCGCCGTGCACGACGACCTGCACCTGGCAGATGTCGTTGCCGGCGTTCTCACCCGAGTAGACGCCAGTGTCGGGCAGCGGCGTGCAGACGGTCTTCTTGGCCGAGTACGCGGGCGGCGTGACGAGGATCTGCGAGTCGCTGAGGACTTGAAAGCTTGCGGCCTTCACGCCTCCGAAGCTGACGCTGCTCGCGCCGTCGAAGTCCGAGCCGAGGATCGTCACGGGGGCAGGAGCGGTCTCACTGCCGCCGGTCGGCACGAGCCCGGTGACGCCCGGTACGGGCGTCGAGCCGACGGCGTCGACGTACTGGAACCGCCCGTCGGGCCCGACCGCGCTGGACTGCCCGTCCTGGAGGCTGATGATGATGTTGGCTGGCCCGGCGCCGTTTTGCGGCGCGGGCGAGTTCGCCGGCAGCGTGTCGCTGGCGGGCGGCATGGTGAGCGTCAGCGAGCCTGCTCCGGTGACGTCGATCGAGCTGGCGGGCACCTGCCATGTCCCCACGAGCACCCCGGCCACGTCGGGCTTGCCCGCGCTCTCGAAGCCCGCGCCGCTCACCTTTACCGTCTCTCCTCCGGCGGTGCTGCCAAAGCTCGGCGAGAGCGCCGTCACGGCTGGTCTGTTCGTGGGTGCGGCGAAGCTGCACAGGTAGTAGGCGAGGCCGGCCGCGCCTTCGGCGTCGGTCATGCGCGGCGAGCCGAGCCCCGAGGCGAGGTCGAACCCGGCACGCGCGGGGAACACCTTGCCGTTGTCGAGGCCGTACTGGTCGTTGTTGCCTTCGGTGATGTCGTTGAACGAGGCGGCGTAGTCGGCGGGGCTGGACGCGATCGCGTAGAGCAGCGGCGTCACGAAGCCGACGCCCGCGGCGGTGGCCGGGTTCGAGCGGCACGTGGGCGAGGCGTCTGCGAGCGCGAGCATGCCTGCCCAGATGGGTGTCGCTGAGGAGGTTCCGCCGGAGGTGATCCAGCCGCTGGGAGACGCTTCTTCGCCTTCGCCGACGTACTCTTCGCTGTAGACGGTGACGGCGCCTGTGTACTCGTCCGCCTGCGCGGAGACGTCGGGGTCAAGGCGACAGGGCGTGCTCGCGCTGGCGCCGGGGAGGGCTTCGTCGCAGAAGCCGGTCGGGTAGCCGAAGCTCCGCTCGACGCTGGCCGCGTTTTCGTAGTCGGCGCTCCCGGGTCGGTCGATTCCGGGGACGCTCGAGGCGCGCTGCCAGCTGGGCATGGCGAACGCGAGCGAGATCCCACCGCCGCCCGCTCCGCCTTCGTCGCCGTCGTTCCAGACGTGCTCTTGCGCGGGCTGGCTCGCGTCGGTGATCGTCGTGCCGCCGACGGCCAGCACGTAGGGCTGGCTCGCGATTTCGCCGCCGGAGAGCGGGTTCTGGTCGTGCTTGATGATCGTTTCCCGGTGCACTTCTTCGCAGTTGTCACTGCCGCTGTCTCCGGCCGCTCCGAGGAATGTCTGGCCCTGCGCGGCGCCCTGTTGGAAGAGGAAGTTGAGCGCCTCCTGCGTGCCCGGCTGGCCTTCCTCCTCCTCTTCCTCGCACGGCTGCCCGTAGCTGGAGGTGACGATCTGGTCGCGGTCTTCGTCGACCATGGCGGCGATCTCAGAGACTTCTCCGGCGGGCGATTCCGGGTTCTCGTAGACGTCGATTTCAGCGCCGGGAGCCATCGCGGATACGTCCTCGACGTCCAGCAGCGCCTCGCCGTCCAGACCCGGGCCTTCCGCGATGCCGCCTTCGAGGGAGATGACGTGCAGTCGTTCCATCATCCCGGCCGCTCCCGCGGCGCCGAAGTAGCAGGTGTCGAACTGCTGCATGTCCGAACGTGAGAATGATTCCTCCTCGAACACGCCAATGTGCACCCCGGCGCCGGTGTCGCCGACGCCGTAGAGCCCGAACGCGCCGTAGGCGTAGGCGATCTGATCGTCGGTGAGACCGCCAAGCTGCGTGGCGGCGGCGCGCGCCTTGGTGCACGCGTCGGGCGAGCCCGCCGGGTGCTTGAAGGCGGCGGACTTGGCCGCGGGGAACTCGCTGGCGAGCGCGGCGCGTCGGTGCACCCGCAGCGGCTGTGTCTGCTGGAGATCGTCGAGCCCCTCGACCGCGACCACCGAGTCGGCGAGCGTTGCGGGCAGCGCCGGGGCGCTGGTGCTCGCGTGCACTACACGGCCGCTGCGTAGTCGGTAGCGGTGCAGCGTCGTGGCGAACGCCGCCGACACGTGCTCAGTGGTCCCGGAGAAGCCGAGGAGCAGATCGTTCCCGGTGGCAGGGTTGACCTGCAGGCCGTCGGCGCGCAGCCGCGAGCTCACGGCTTCGACGGTCGCCTGTTCGGGCCCGAAGCGCGCGGCGAACTGACCTTTCTGCAGGTAGTGCCCGAACTCGGGCGAGCCCTTGGTGGTGGCGCCGGCTATGAAGCTTTCGAGCGCCTGCTCGTTGCGGGGGCGCAACACGACCGTCCCGCTCACGCTGGCGCCGGCGGGCGCCGTGCCGAGGTCGACCGCGCCGCCGGGGATGCTCGGCGCGGCGCCGATCCGCACGAGGCCGCCCTGTCCGCTGGCCGCGCCCGCGCCGGTCACGGCCGCCGCCACCAGCGCGAGCAGCGCCGTCAGGCTCAGCGCAATCCGACGGTGTCGCGCGACGCGCCCTCGCCCATGGCGGAAGATCGCGGCGAGTCCTTCGCCATTCGTGCTGTCGCGGCGCTCTGCTTCATCCATGACCTTGGCCTCCAGCGATGTCTGCCCTGCAGCCGCTTCGCGGTGCAGCGAACGATAGACGTGTGCGTTCCTTGCTGCAGTGTCACGCGGCTCGGGCCGTTCTTCGCGGAGCTTCATCGGCGATTATTGACGAGTGCCAATAGAAGGCGATAGAGACGGACGTGGCTCTCTCCTACGGCGAGCTTCGTTTACAGGGCGCCACAATGACGCACATGGAGCTCGTTGGTATCCGCGAGATGCGCCAGAACCTGAGCCGCTACGCCCAGCGGGCGCGGCATGGAGAGTCGTTTCTGATCACTGATCGCGGTCAGGAGATCGCGCAGCTCACGCCGGCGCCAGGACGCGGCACAGCGATAGACAGGGTCGTGGCGGACCGGGGGGCCATCCGTGGACAGGGCAACCTGCTCGAGGTTCTGGAGCAGCTGCCGGCGCCGATCCCTGGTCCGCCGAGGGGTGATGTGCTCGACGAGTTGCGCTCTGAGCGCCTGTAGCGCGCTTGCCGGATTATCTCGACACCTCGGCATTCATCAAGCTTGTGCGCTCGGAGGCGAGTTGGCTTCGAGACGCGCCCGAGCTGGGCTAACCGCGGTCACACTCCTCCCCGTCGACGCCGCGATCCTCACGGCGGCTGCCGAGCTGGACCCGGCCGAGCGTCGCTCGCTGGATGCGCTTCACCTGGCGACCGCACTGAGCCTCGGTGAGGACCTCGCGCGCTTCTACTGCTATGACGCCC
>DATBZG010000081.1:0-3097 GCA_036513335.1 Solirubrobacteraceae bacterium
GGTCGGTGATCTCCTCGTCGGTGAGCTGAATCTCAAGCGAAGCGACGGCGTCGTCGATCTGGGCAGTCTTGCTGGCGCCGACGAGGGGAGCGACGACAATGGGATGTGTGCGCAACCAGGCAAGCGCGATCTGGGCACGGCTGACACCACGCGCCTGCGGACTGCCGCTGAGGTCGGCGCGACGGTCAGGCCCTCGCGCTCGTCGCCCGATGGCGCGACTACCTTGACCCGATCGCGGTCTTCGAAGCGGTCGGGTGGCCGCCTCAGGAGTTTCGAGATCAGTGATCGGCACTCCCGCTCGGGCGAGGATTGGCAGGCGCGGGTGGCCTTCGCACGCTGGTCGAATGATGACGCCGTGATTGCGCGCGGATGCCGCTCATCACCCGGCCTTCGAGGGCGCGCCGCTCGCGACCGGAGCCCCAGCGCTCCTTGTCCGGACGGGCCGGTCCGAGCTCAGTTGGGGAGGAATCCGCTTCGGCGTCGGCGCGGACTGGTTCGACGTCGACGGTGATCTCCACGCCCGCGAGCGCGCGAGAGACGGCGCAGTTCGCCTCGGCGTCCTCGACGATGCGCTGGAACTCGGACTGGAACAGGTCACGCATCGATGGCTTGTTCTGCAAGGTCACTTGGCCCTCGAGATCGGCGCGTGTGATCGTCCATCCGCCATCTCGGTGATCGAGGTGCAACTCGGCGCGCGCGCGGATGACGTGTGCCCGACGGTCCGCGCGGGAGAACGCGGCCTGGAGCGCCATCGCGAAGGAGGCAGCGTGTGCGGCGGCGAGGAGCTCCTCGGGGTTAGTGCCGGCGCCTTCCTGCAGCCAGGCCGGCGTGTATGCAAGCCCCAGGTGCTCCCCTCCGATGCTCACCTCGCCCCGTCCGTTGGCTAGCTCGCCAGTCCACTCGGCATGTGCGATGCGGCGTGCCATCGTTCTCACCTCCGTCGATCGGGTTTTGTCATCTTGCAGCTCGCTGCTGTAGGTCCTCCACGAACGAGCTGAGGGTCCCCGTGGCGGCTGACAGTGCCTGCAGCTCTTGATCTGAGAGCTCCTGCAGGTCGGTTCGCATCGCCTGAAGGAATTGCGTCCGCAACCTCTGCTGTGCCGCAGCGCCCGCCTCGGTGAGGCTGACGAGCACCACGCGCCCGTCCTCTGGCAGTCCGTCGCGCTTGACCCAGTCCTTCTCCTGCAGGCGCCTGACGAGCAGGGTCATCGTGGGCTGCGCGATCCCCTCGAGCTCGGTCAGCTCTGTGATCCTTCGCGGCCCCTCGGTGAGGATGCTCAGGACCTCCATTTCGGTGCGGGAGATCTCGCGGCTGCGCACCTGCCTCACGAGCAGCCGCACAAGCAAGGCGGCGCGCGGTGCCAGGTGCTCGGCGACGTAATCGAGCTGCTCTTCGCGCTCGGCCTCTCTGGTGATACTCGTGGTAGGCACATTGCAAACTATATAGTTATCTGCTATACATGTCAAGGCAGTGCTACAGCTCCCCCCCTCAGGAAAGGAGCGGATCATGTTCCAGAACCTCCTGGTCGCCATCGACGGCTCGCCGGACGCCGATCGGGCGCTCACGCAGGCGATCGACCTGGCCGAGTCAGAGCACGCCCGCCTGACGCTCTTCAGCGCAGTCGGGACGCCCCCCACCGCCGCCTACATCGGCGGGGGTGGTGCTGTCGCGGCGGCGTTCGCCGCGGACGCCGAGACCGAGACAGAGACGATCCTGCGAGAAGCCGTTGAGCGGGTCCCCGATGGAGTCTCGGTCAGCACAGTGCTGAGCGGCGAGCCGGTGAGGCTCGCGCTGATCCACCAGATCACCACCGGGCATCATGATCTGGTTGTGATGGGCTCCCGTGGACGCGGTGCGCTGCGCTCCGTGCTGCTCGGCAGCGTGAGCCACCACGCGCTGAACCACAGTCCCGTGCCCGTGCTGATCGTGCACGCCGAGCCAGAGCGAGAGCTCGAATCCCCGGCCTCCGTCTCGCGCGATCGAGCGGCAACAGCTCAGAGGCCTGTCCATGCAGGCGCGTGACATGGAGCCTCAAGTCGCTCCGACGGCTCCCGCGGACGAAGGCGCAGCTCATGCGCTCCTCGGAGAGAGGACCCCGCAGCTGAGAGAGATACTTGGCCCGGCGGAGGAGACCGCCCGCGGCATGCTCGAGGCCGAGGAAGCACTCCATCTCGTGCGCCAGCGCTTCGAGCACACCGAGGATCCGGAGCTACAGACAGAACTCGCAGCCGAGGCGCTCGAGCACGTCGAACGCCAGATGCAGCTCACGCACGAGCGGCGTAGGCAACTCGACAGTACCGAAGCGAAGCTGTGGGCCAGACAGAACCGCCTCGAGGGGTTTCTCATACACACACGAGGAAGCACATGGTGGCACGCGCGCCGCAAGCCGCAGCAACCGAGCACTCCCGGCCAGACATGACGCGGTCGTGTGGACTGCGGGACTGGACGTGCGGGCCGATGGACTGTGGCCGAGGTGGGACATCGATGCGCTGGTCGCCTGTATGGCCGACCTGTAGCCCCCGCAACTACTGGCCGCAATGGCGCGCCGTCCAATGCCCCACGCTTGTCGTCCGCGGCGAGCACGGCCTGCTCCCCCAAGGACACGGCAACGACATCGTCCAGCAACTACCGGGAGCGCCACTGGTCTCGATCCCCGACGCCGGCCACGACGTGCACTCGATGCACCCCAAGCTTGGGTCACAGCCCTTCAGCGCTCACCGGCCCGCTGAACACTGAAGTCCAATCGAGACTTCTTGGTCTCGGTCCTGACCCTGGTGGGGCGCGCAGATCAAGCCCTGTACTCGGCGAAGGCCGCTGGTCGCAACTGCACGCGCACAGATAGGAGTCGAGCTCGTTCACCGGGGTGCTCGACGCAAAGTAGCGTCTGCTAGAGGGTGAGGAAGGGTAGTTCGCGTCGCGTATAACGAGCCTCGCGATGATTGCCGCGGCACCGTGCTCGTCGATTCGGGTGGCAGCATGGCCAGAGGGTGAGCCTGGCCGTCGCGCCGCTTGTGGTGTGAGGGTGATCTGCACCGTGGACGGCCTGCCGGTGACGATGCGACGAGGTCTTGGCGTTGCTGCTCAGAGGTACAGACG
>DATBZG010000082.1:0-13774 GCA_036513335.1 Solirubrobacteraceae bacterium
CAGGGCAGCGTTGTCGACTGCGTGCAGCCACAAAAAGCCGCTGCCGGGGTTGCGGTCGAGCAGCGTGTACTGCAGGCCGCCCAGGCCAATCAGGCCGAACGGGAACTCAATCACGTCCCGCTCGTCGATCTCGACGGCGCCGAAGCGGATGCTCTGGAATCTCACGGACATGGTCGGTTCTCCTTGGCGGTCGTCTACTGGAGGAAGTTGAGCAGCGATTCCTGAACGATGCTCGCGCCGGCGCGGAGCGCCGCCTCGTAGCCGGCCTGCTCGTTGGCGTAGTCGATCGACGCTTCGGCCACGTTCGTGGAGTCCAGGTTCGCGAGCGCGCCGGTGATCGAGCTCTGCAGGTCTTCGTTGCGAGTCAACGCAGTCTGCATCTGGTCGGTGGCGCTGCCGGCGCTCGCCTGCAGGTCTCGCAGCGTTTCCATGTTCCCGTCGAGCTTTTCCAGGTAGACGCCGCCGAGTTCGCTCTGAGCTTCGGCGGTGCCGTTGCGCATCGTCTTTGCGATCGAGCGCAGCGTGTCCAGCAGGCCGCCATCTTCGGAGGCTTCGCCGTTTCCGAGCAGCGAGGAGATGTTCGTCGTGATCGTGATCGACGCGCCCGGCCCGACCGACCGGCTCACGCCTTCTTCGTTGCCTGCGTATTCGTCGTTTGCGCCTGATTCGTAGGGAGCCGTCGTGGTCGCGGTCCCGGAGAAGATGTACTGGCCGGCGTACTGGGCGTTGGCGTCCTGCTTGATCGTTTCGGTCAGCTGTTCCACATCAAGCGCCATCGTTTCCAGATCGCTTTTGTTGTAGGTGCCGTTGGCTCCCTGCACGAGCAGTTCACGCACACGCTGCGTGACTTCGCTCATGTTGTCCATCGAGCTGCTGGCCGTCTGCTCCCACGAGATTCCGTCCTGCGCGTTGGCTTCGTACGTGCTGAGCCCTTCGAGCTGGCTCTGCAGGTCGATCACCTGGCTGGCGCCGTAGGGATTGTCCGACGGTTCCAGGATCGTTTTGCCGGAGGACAGCTCGTCGCTCGTGCGCTCCATCGCCGCCAGGGACGCGTTGAGGTTGTCGAGCGTGGTGCTCGTGACCATCGATGGTGTGATTCGCTCGCTCATCGTCTACAGCCCCACCACGCCGGTGTGCTCGATCAGTGTTTCCAGCATTTCGCTCATCGCCGTGAGCGTCCGCGCCGACGCTTGGTAGCCGCGCTGGAAGGTGATCAGGTTCGTCATTTCTTCGTCGAGCGAGACGCCCGAGACGCTCTGGCGTTGATCGTTGATCGCCGTGACCGTCGTCTGCATGTTGCTCTCGTCGTTCTTCGCCCCCTGCACGTCGCTGCCGACCTTCTCGACGAGCGCCGCGTAGTCTTTTTCGGCGGCACCGCCGCGCAGCGCTGCGATCGCCTGGGCGACTTTGTTGGCGCCCGCCGCTTCTTCGGTCCCCGCAGCACTGACTTCCGAGGATTTGACGGCCACGGCAAGCGTCGCGGCGCTTTCGCCCGAGAAGAACGGCGTCGCGACGTGTTCGTTGACCGTGGCCGCGAGCGTCTGCGCGACGCCGTCGAGGCTGCTCTGCAGCTGGGTCAGGGCCCCTTCGGGGCTCGTCAGGGAGAGCAGCGCGCCGAGCCGCCCTCCCGAGGACGCGGTCAGTTCCTGGGGCCAGTTGAACTTCGTGCCTTCCACGAGCGGCTTTTCGGCTTCACCGAAGGTGACGGTGTCCATGTGGTCGGGTTCTTCGGTCACCGTAATGTTCGCCAGGCTCGAGAGCTTGTCGAGCAGCGCGTCGCGGCGGTCAAGCATCTCGTTCGGCGGGATGCCCCCTTCTTCGGAGAGCTTGATCTGACCGTTCAGCTGCGCGACCTGTTCGGCGATCATCGCCACTTCGCCCGAGGGCCCCGTGAGCGCTTCGTACTGTTCGGTGACCTCGCTGGAGATCGCCGAGAGCTGACTGCCCAGCTGCTTGATCGTCGTGGCGAGCTGCTGGCCCGCCGCGACGACCGCCTGTTTCGCGGCTTCTTCGGTGGGCGAGGTGGCGAGGCTGTTCCACGCGGACCAGAAGTTGGAGAGCTGGGCGGCGATGCCCGCGCTGGAGGGTTCGTTGAAGGCGCTCTGCGCCTGTTCGAGCACTTCCGCGTTGGCGGTCGCGGAGCTCAGTGAGCTGTTCTGGGATCGGTACTGGGCGTCGAGGTATTCGTTGCGCACGCGCGTGATCGTCGTCACGCTGACGCCGGTGCCGAGCTGTGCTCCCAAGCCGGTGTGCGAGGAAAGCGCGGGGATCGTCAGCGGGCTGTCCGGTTCCAGCAGCGCCGTCTCGCGCGAGTAGCCTTCCGTATTCGCGTTGGCGATGTTGTTGCCGGCCGTATCCAGCGCCGTCTGCTCGGCGATCAGGCCGCTGAGCGCGGTCTGCAGTCCTTGTAGCGAGGGGATCGTCATCTTCTCACGCGCGTAGGTCGAGGACGTGCAGCGCCCCGCGAGGGCGGGAGCTGGTGATCGCTCTGGAGGAGCCGTGGGTGTCGTAGCCGTTGACTCCGTCGAGCGAGAGCATGCCCATCAGGTGGTCCAGGAAGCCGAGCTCGATCTGCATCAGCGCACGGTTGCAGGAGTGCTCGCGCTGGAGCTCGTGCAGCAGGCCACGCAGCTCTGCGCTGCGCGCGCTCGCGCGCTGCACGCTCGCGTCGTCCATCAGCGTGCTCAGCAGCGCCAGCGTCACCGACCCGCCCGGAACGCCCAGTCGCTCGCCGCTGCGGGCCAGCAGGGTGGAGCGCTGCTCCTCGAGCATCTGCCGGCGGCCCATCTCCCCGCGCAGGATGCCGGCCAGGCGCACGACCGTGTGCACGTCGCGCGCGCGGATCGCCGCTCCCTGCTCGAGCACGACGCCCAGCAGGCTCCGCGCCGAGGCGATCTGCGCGTCGAGGTGTTCGAGCACGGCGAGGACGAGCGCGCGGTCTCGCTGGAAGTCCTCTCTGGTAGCGAGAGGGGCGGAGATCATGCGCTCGAGCCCCCCGTGGTCCTCGTCTGCGAGGCGCCTTGGAGGCCCTCGAGGTTGCTGGTCATCTGTGCGGCCAGGCCGAGCCCGCCCGCGTCCATCACGCTGGTCGTGAGCGCCTGCGGCAGCATTGAGGAGAGCTGGGAGTTGGCACCTGAGGAGCCTCCTTCTTCAGAGCCCGATTCGCCGTCTGATTCGCCGCTCAGGCCGCTCGTGCTGGCCAACGTCTTGGAGAGCTGTTCGACGAGCGTCGCTTCGAAGGACAGCGCGCTTTCGTAAGCCTTCTGCGTGTCCGCGGAGCCCTTGCGCACCCACTCGGGCTCGGTCGCCTGGTTTACGACCGGGAGACCGGTGGCTCCGCCTGTCGCTGCGAGGCTCATGATGTCGGGCGCAGTTGGTTGGCGATCGACATCATCTGGCTCTCGTCCTGGATCGCCGTGCTGTTCATCTGGTAGGCGCGCTGTGTGCTCACCATGTCTGCCATCTCGCTGGCCATGTTCACGTTGGAGCCCTCCAGGGCGCCCTGGTGGATCTTGCCCGTCGCAGGGTGCGGCGCGCCGCTGGCCTTGGTCGGCGTCAGCGTTCCGCTGCCGTCGGCCAGCAGGTGTTCGGGCGAGGTCACCGTCACGAGCTTGACCTGCCCGAGCTTGCGCGCACCGGCCGTCACGGTCCCGTCGGAGGAGATGCTGACTTCGCCGGGTGAGACACCCGCTGGGAGCTTGATCGGCGGCGAGAGCCTGTTGCCTTCGGCATTCGTGATCGTGCCGCTGGCGTCGACGCCGAAGTCGCCGTTGCGCGTGAGCGCCTTCTGCCCGCTGGCGAGGGTCACCTCGAAGTATCCGGGGCCTTCGATCGCCATGTTCAGGGGATCGCCCGTTTCCGCGATCGCGCCCTGGCTTTCACTGCGCCCGATCACCTGAGCGCTCGAGCCGGAGCCGGCGGTGCTGACCGTGCCGGCGATGTTGACTGGGTTGTACAGCAGGTCCTTGAACGCGACCCGCTCTGACTTGTAGCCGCTGGTCGAGAGGTTCGCGAGATCGTTGCTGATCGCGTTCAGCTGTTCCTGCTGTGCTTCCATGCCTGCGGCTGCGGAATAGAGACCTTCGAGCATCAGCCCGTCCTGTGATCGTGGTCGGGGAGCAGGGCTTTCCGCATGGCGGTCCAGCCCGGCTCGGAGCCTTTCGTCTGAGTGATCGGCCGTCGCCTGAGGGACTTGAGCGGAGCTCTCAGCTGGTTGCGATCGAGCCGACCTGCGAGGCCGACTCCTGCAGCGTCTGGCCGATCGCCTGCACCGCCTGCTGACCGGACTGGAAGCTGCGCAGCGAGGTGATCATTTCGACCATCACCTTCGCAGCGTCGACGCCTGAGCCCTCGAGCGATCCTTGGCGCACCGTGCCGGTGGGCTTTCCCGAGGCCTTGCCCGTATACAGGTCTTCGCCCTGCTTGACCGCGCCTGGCACTTCGAAGATGCCGAGCGCGCTCGGGGCCACGGTCCCCGTGGAGCCGACTTTGATCTGCGCGCCGCGCTGATTGAGGACGGGGTCGCCGTTCGTGTCGGTGAGCACGCCCGTGGAGGAGGCTGTGAACTGCCCGTCGCGTGTGTAGCGCACGCCTTGGGCCGTCTTCACGGCGAAGAAGCCGCTGCCCTCGATCGCGAAGTCGAGCGGTTCGCCCGTTTCCTGCATGGAGGCCTGCGTCATGTTCGTGTAGGACTTGCCCAGCGCCACGCCCTCGTTGACGGAGCCGACGGCGCTGCCGCCCTCGGTGTTTGCCAGCAGCACGTTGCCGAAGCTGCGCTGCGTCGATTCGTCGGGCTTGAAGCCGGGCGTGGATGCGTTGGCGAGGTCGTTGGCGAGCTGGTCCTGGCGGACCTGCTCAGCGACCATGCCCGACGCGGCGATGTAGAGGCCGAGATCCATCTCCCCTCGGGTGTTCGACCGCGGCCGGCGATTCTTGAGGAGCGCCGGGCGCTGAGGCCCGCTGAACCCTCAGCCGACGGCGGTGAACAGCGGCAGCTCGCTGGAGAGCTGTTCGTACAGGCGCCGGCGCAACTGCGTGTGGATCTGTGACACGCGGCTCTCCGAGACGCCGATGCGTTCGCCGATCTCGCGCAGGTTCCAGTCCTCGACGTACAGCAGCACCGCGACTTCGCGCTCCTGCTTGGAGAGGCGCGCAAATGCCTTGCGGAAGCGCGCCTTGGCTTCCTGGCGCTCGGCCTGGACGGTCGGATCGCAGTCCTCGTCGGAGCTCTCAAGGGTGTCGATTCGCTCGATCGTGGCGCTCTCGTCCGAGCGCACGATCCGGTTCAGCGAGCCGACCTCCGCGAGCGCCACCTGATCGAGGCGGTTGCGCAGCTCCAGCGGGGTCATGCCCACCTGCGCGGCGAGCTCCTCGCGGCTGGGCTGGCGTTCGAAGTCCGTGGCGAAGCGCTCGCGTGCGGTGTTGATCGCGCGCTCGTCGCGGCGCAGCGAGCGGGGCGCCCAGTCGTGGCGGCGGAGCTCGTCGAGCACCGCGCCGTGGATCCGCGTCCAGGCGTACTGCTCGAGCGTTGCGCCCTTCTCA
This sequence comes from Solirubrobacteraceae bacterium, assembly GCA_036513335.1. Classification (GTDB taxonomy): domain Bacteria; phylum Actinomycetota; class Thermoleophilia; order Solirubrobacterales; family Solirubrobacteraceae; genus Palsa-744. Next base: position 5,542 of record DATBZG010000082.1, read on the forward strand.
GGGTCATAGCGATCGATCGAGCGGATCAGCGCCTCCAGGCCGCACGACAGGAAGTCGTCCACCTCGCACTGGGCCGGGACCTCGCGGACCTTGCGGTAGACGATGTAGCGCACCATCGGCATGAACATGAACACCAGCCGGTCGCGGATCTCGCGATCGCCGGTGAGCTTGTACTCCTGCCATGTCGCCAGCACCTCCGATGCCGGCACCCTGGCTACGCGCTTTCCGATTATTGCCATTCTCCTGCTCTGGTATCGAGGGGTGTCAAACGGGTGGGCCGCTTCCCAGCCAGCACGCTCGCGTCCGAGCGCTTCGCTGCCTGGCAGTGCAACCGGCACTACATTCGAGGCGCCTTGACGATCCCCTGCCGCTCGCCACGCCCGGCCTCGCATAGGCGGGCGCGCGCGGACTCGCGCCCGTGGCAGTGCCGGCCGCTCAGAGAATGCGCGCGGCGGTCGATGACCTGGCAAGGAAATGGTTCCCGCGCCTTCAGGCCCAGCGCTCCGGGACGCCGTCCCGCTGGCAGATGAGCTGCCCCAGCAGGCCGCACGGCTACTGGGAAGCGGCGACCTTCACGGCTACCGCGAGTTGTTCGCGCGCGTCGGAGCGATCGGGGACGTTCACGCCCGCTACTCGGTCGGCATGCAGCTCGTCGAGCTCGGTCTCCAGGCGCGTGCCGACGCGCCCGTCGAGGATCTGACGGCGCTGCTCGAGGCGAGCGCTGCCGGAGCGCTCGAGCTGCTCGAGCGCGAGCCCTCCGAGCCGCGGCTGCTCCAGCGCGCCGGGGCGTTGCTCAGCGAGCTTGGAAGCCACGACGCGGCCGGGGCGCTGCTTGAGGCGGCCGGGCGTCTGGATCCATCACTGGGCGGCCTGCCCGACGACCTGCGCGAGCTGGCGGAGCGGCGTTTACGCGCGGGCGCCGGGGGACCGCAAGGCGTGGCGCATCCCAGGGCGGATCCGGGGTGCGCGGAAAGGAGCGCCCGCGCGCTCGAGATCGCGGCCCGCGCGCAGCCCGCTCGGGGGCTGCGACTGAGCCTCTGCATGATCGTGCGAGACGAGCAGGAGATGCTCCCGCAGTGCCTCGAGGCGGTCGCGGGAGCGGTCGATGAGATCGTGATCGTGGACACCGGCTCTCGCGATCGGACGATCGAGATCGCCCGCTCGTTTGGTGCGCGCGTGATCGAGCGGCCGTGGACGGGCTCCTTTGCGCAGGCACGGAACGCCTCATTCGACGCGGCAAGCGGCGACTGGCTGATCTACCTGGACGCCGACGAGGTGCTCGTGCGCGAGGACGCAGCGCTTCTGCGCGCGCTCACCGGTCGCACGTGGCGCGAGGCGTTCTATCTCTCTGAGACCAGCTACACGGGCGAGGCCGAGGAGGGCTCGGCGGTTGTGCACAACGCGCTGCGCATGTTCCGCAACCGTCCCGAGTACCGCTTCGAGGGACGCCTGCATGAGCAGATCGCCCACCGCCTCCCCGGCTATCTGCCCGAGCGCATCGAGGCCGTTGACGTTCGCGTCGAGCACTTCGGCTACCTCGCCACCGTGCGCGAGGCGCGGCAGAAGTCGCGCCGCAACATCGAGCTGCTGCAGCTGCAGCTGGACGAGGGCGATACGACGCCGTTCCTGCACTTCAACCTCGGCTGCGAGCACGCATCCGCGGGCGATCAGGCGGCCGCGCTCGAGCAGTTCGAGCAGGCATGGCAGGCGGTCGAAGGCCACGCCGATCGTGAGAGCCACAAGTTCGTGCCTGCGCTGCTCAGCCGTCTCGTCAAGGCGCTGCGACTGTGCGACCGTCTCCAGGACGCGCGCTCGCGTGCGTCGCAGGGGCTCGAGCTGTTCGGAGATTTCACCGACCTCGTCTTCGAGCAGGCGCTCATCGCCCGTGCCCTCGGCGAACACGAGCGCGCGATCGAGTGCTGCGAGCGCTGCCTGGAGATGGGCGACGCCCCGCGCCGCTACACGGCCACCGTCGGCGTGGGTAGCTACCTGCCGATGCTCCAACTGGGGGAGATCAGGCACGAGCAGGAAGAAAGCGCCGCTGCAATCGAGATGCTGGAGCGCTGCGTGAGCGAGTACCCCCAGTTCCTGCAGGCCCGCTTCCTGCTCGCCACAGCGCTGTACGAGGCCGGAGACACAAGCGCCGCTGAGGCGCAGTTCAGGAGCTTTCTCGAGCGCCGGCCAAAGTCGGGACGCGCACACGTGGCGCTCGCCGAGACGCTGCTCGCCCAGGGCCGCTACGCCGACGCGGCGGTCGAGGCCTCGAAGCTGGGCGGCGACGACCCGCTCGCCGCCACGGCCTGCAGGACCGAGCTGTTCGCGCGTATCGCCGGCGCCGACTTCGACGGCGCCCAGGAGACACTGGCACGAGCCAGCCAGACCGGCATGACCGACGACGAGCTCGCGCTCTTCCTCGGTTGGGAGCAGCTTGCGCGTACCGGCGAGACGGCGATCGAGCCCGCCAGCGAGGTTCTGCCTCAGCTGGCGGTGCTGCTCGAGGCGCTGTTGCGCGTGCAGGATTTCAAGGGCTTCGAGAAGCTGCTTGGGATGCTCGAGCGCGCGCCGCTCGACGAGCGCGAGCGCCGGGAGCTGCTCGCGGAGATGTACATGCGTCGCGGCTACCCCGCATCGGCCGCCGGGGAGTGGATGCGCGTCTGCCGCAGCGAGCCCGACACGCGCGCGCTGGTCGGCCTCGCGCGGGTCGCTGCGGTCCGCGGCATGGCGCGCGAGACGGGCGAGTTCGCCGCCGCGGCGCTCGCCCGCGATCCCGAGAACGAGATGGCAGCGGGCCTTCTCGTGCAGGTGGGTGGCGATGCTTCAAGTTTCCACGGGCCGCGTCGATGACCGTATTGACCGTAAATCGCGAGGCGGCCCACGGACTGGACCGCGTCACCCGTTTTCAGGGAGAAAACGCCATATGAGCTCGCCGATCATGCCCATAGAGGACCTCTTGGGGCCCACTACAGACACCCCGATAGCAGACAGCAACACCGAGGACATCGCGACATTCGTGTCGGAGATGGCCACCGACCCGAATCCGCTCATGCTCGCCGCCAGCAGGGGCGGGCCGCCGCAGGATCTGCTCGAGCAGATCGCCGCAGCCGCCTGTTTCGAGGAACGGTTGCGCGAAGGCGGGCACCATCTGCGTTTCCACACCGAAGCGCACGGCACGCCCCCGCGAATCGAGCTGCACGATCGCGACGGCAACGCCGTCAGAACCCTGTCGACCGCCGAGGCGCTCGAGCTGGCCGCCGGCGTGCCGCTGGAATAGGCCGCCGCAGATGTCCACCTCAGGGCTCTCCGTCGGTTCCAGCACGAGCTCCCCGATCACGATCACGGGGCTGGCGTCGGGGCTGGAAACGACCAAGATCATCGCCGCGCTGATGGGCGCCGAACGCGAGCCCGTCACACACCTGACAGACGAGGAGGCGAAGCTCGCGGCCGAGCAGACGCAGCTTTCGAGCATCCAGTCGAGCCTGCAGCAGCTCGCCTTCTCCGCGTCGGAATTCAGTCTCCCCTCACTGTTCGAAAGCGCGCAGTCCGTCACCTCCAGCGAACCGCAGCGCGTCAGCGCCTCCAGCTCCAGCGGCGCCGGTGTCGGTGGCTATGAGGTGACCGTCACGAGGCTCGCGAACTCCTCGCAGCGCAGCTTCACCTTCACGAGCCCTGCTAGCGAACAGACACTCACGATCGAAGGCCAGGAATTCAAGCTCAAAGCGGGCGAGAGCGCCAAGGAACTCGCGAGCTCGATCAACACCAACAGCACAGCGCCCGTTTACGCCGCGGTGCTCGAAAACGGGACGCTCGTGCTCTCCAGCCGCGCGACCGGAAACACAGGCCCAGAATTCATCAAAGTCAGCGGCGCCGCGCTCACCGAAGTCGCAGGCACCGCCAAGGAAGGCAGGGACGCCGAATTCGAAGTGGACGGGGTGCCCGGAACCTCGAGCTCGAACACCGTCACGAGCGCGATCCCCGGCGTGACGCTCACGCTCGGAGGTCTCACGCCGAACGGCCCTGTAACGATCGATGTCGAACCCCCCGGCCCCAACGCGAGCGTCGTGGAAGCGCAGGTGCAGTCGTTCGTGAAGCTCTACAACTCCACCGTCGAAACGATCCAGACGCAGTTGCAGACCAAGCCGCCGACGAAATACGAGAGCACCAGCGAATACGGCACAGGCATCCTCTTCGGCGACGTCGAACTCACCGGGCTGCTCGACAACATGCGCGTGACCATGTACGAACCGATCGCCGGGCTGCCCACGGAAATGTCGAGCCCCTTCGACATCGGCATCAGCACGGGCTCCGCCAGCGGTTCGGGTGGCTCCTCCGGCGCGTCATTGGAAGGGCTCCTCACGTTGGAACCGGCGAAGCTCGCCGAAGCCGTCAAGGCGAACCCCGCAGGCGTCGAGAAAATGCTGCAGCAGTGGTCGCAGAGCCTGCAGACGCAGATCAACACGGTCGGGGCTCCCGGCGGTGCGCTTGAAGTCAGGGTCAACGGTGATGGCACGGAGGTGACCGGGCTCGCATCGCAGATCAGCTCGATGAACGAAATGCTCGCGCAGCGCGAAAAATCGCTGCAGAGGACGTACGCGGAACTGGAAAGCGTGATCTCGCGGAACACCACGCAGAGTGACTGGCTCACGAGCCAGGAGGAATCGCTCAACAAGTCGGGCATTTAGACTCAGGCCGCCGGTAGTTCGCTCCGCGGTGTCAACTTTTTCGCCCGACGGCCGATCAAGGCAGTGAGATGACGAACGTCACGGCATCCCACGCGGCCTATCGCAGGGGCACGGTGCTCGCCGCCACCCCCGTTGAGCGCGTGGTTCTCCTTTACGACGGAGCCCGTCGCTTTCTCACCCAGGCCGCAAGCGCGATGCGCGAAGGCGAGATCGAGCGCGCGCACAAGATGCTGCGCAACGGCGAGCGGATCATCAGCCATCTGGACGGCACACTCGACTTTCAGCAGGGCGATATCTCCCAGCGCCTCGACTCGATCTACCGCTTCTGCCTGACCCATCTCAACCGCGCCCGTCTGAACCAGGACGCCGGCAAGGTCGAAGAGGTGATCGAGCTGCTGGGTGAGCTGCGCGAGGCGTGGAGTCAGCTGGCAGCTGAAGCGGAGTACGCCGAGTGAGCTCCTCCGAGCTCCACGCCGACGCCCAGAGCCTCCTGCACCGCTACGAGGCGATCCACGCCCACGCCGAGCTCGAGCTTGAGCTCGCCGGCCGAGGAGAGATCGGGCGTCTGTCCGAGCTCTCTGGGCGGTGGGAGGAGCTCACCGAGAACCTCCCCTCGCAACCGCCGCTCGCCGCGGCCGCGCTTCTGCGGCGTGCGCGCATGATCCACGAGCGCACGCGCATCGAGCTCGAGCGCCTGCGCGGCGTCGTGCTCGAGGAGATAGGCGACATCAAGCGCGCGCGCCGTGCCGCCGGTGGCTATGCCGGCCAGCTGACCAGGCGTCCGCGCCTGGATCGCAGCGCCTGAGCAGGATCGCAGCGCCTGAGCAGGATCGCAGCGCCTGAGCAGGATCGCAGCGCCTGAGCGGATCAGGTCGCGAGGAAGCTGCCGGCGCTGCTGACCGTTCCAGTCGGCGCTTTCGTGTTCGTGACCGTGATCGCGCCGGCGCTCGCCCCGCTCGGCACGGTTGCCTTCAGCTGGGTCGCCGACACATAGGTCACGCTCGCGGCGGCCCTGCCGGCGAAGCTCACGCCTGAGTTGCTCTGGAAGCCGAGCCCCTTGATCGTCACAACCTTGCCCGGTGCACCGCCCGCCGGTGTGAAGCTCGACACCGACAGCGTGGGTTTGAACTCGCTCGGGCTCAGCGCCGTCTCCACCGGCGTCGTCACCGAGATGTCCCCCACGAGCGCGCCGTTGGGTACGGTCGCTTCGATCGACGTCGGCGAGAGCAGCGTGAAGGTGGCTTTGACACCGTCGAAGTGCACCGCGCTCGTGGAGCCCAACGCCGTGCCCGTGATCGTCACCTTGCTGCCCGTGATCCCCGACGCTGGTGTGAAGGACGTGATCTTCGGGATGTCCGAGATGACGGTGGCGGTCTGTGTGGAGACCGCCGGCGAGCCGGCGCCCGTGGCGTTGGTTGCGATCTCCTGCACGCGAAGCGTGGAGCCGACCGCGGTGGAGGTCAGCGTGTACGTCGCCCCCGTAGCACCGGCGATCGACGAGCAGCTCGAGCCCGAGGTGTTGCACAGTGCCCACTGGTCGGTGTAGGAGCTCGGGCTGTTCGTCCAGCTGCCGTGGCTCAGCGTCAGTTTCTGGCCCTCCTCGGCGGTGCCCGAGATCCTCGGCGCGGAGACGCTCGCCGGGCTGCCCTCCGGCGAGAACGCGCTCAGCCCGACCGGGCTGCCCACCCCGGTGGGCCCGTCGTAGCCGCTGGCCGCCTGGCAGGAGGTGGCGCCTGTGCAGGAGCCGTTGCTGCCGCTCGTGACGTCGTACAGCGCGCTCGAGTTGCCGGCGTTGGAGTAGAGCGTCTGCGCGGGGTAGCTGACGCCGTGCCCGCCGCCTGCAAGCGCGAACTCCGCGGCGACGATCGGCGAGGCCGCTGAGGTCCCGCCCCAGATTCCCCACCCGGTCGGGTAGCCATCGGGCGTGCTGTCGTAGACGTCCACGCCCGTGTACGGGTTCGCGACCGCCGCCACGTCCGCCACCGAGCGGGCGCTGCCGCAGGCCGTGGCCGAGAAGTTGGCGATCGCGCTCTGCCACAGGGGCGCCGTGAACGCGATGCTGCAGCCGCTGCCGCCGCCCGCCCACACGCTGCTCGCCCATTCGCTGCCTGCGCCCCCCAGGGACGTGCCGCCGACGGCGACCACGTCGGGCGAGCTCGCCGGGAAGTTGGCTGCGTTCGTGTCGCCTTCGCAGCCCTCGTTGAAGTAGCCGCAGTCGCCCGCCGAGACGGTGATCGCGACGCCCGGGTGGTTGTACGGCGTGTTGTAGGACGCGTAGTTCGAGGATTCCTCGGCCCCGCCGTAGGAGTTGCTGACCTCTGTCGCGCCCGCTTTGACCGCCGAGTCGACCGCCTCGCCGAGCGCCGCGAAGGAGCTGTTCGCGGCCTCCACGAGCATCAGCCGGCAGCCCTCACAGATCGCGCGGGACATCTGTAGGTCGAGCGATATCTCGGTCGCCCAGCCGCCGTTGCTTTCCGGCAGCGGGGTCGTGTGGCCTTCGTCGTTGAGCTTGCGAAAGCAGCCGTTGGCGCTCGTGCACGCCGGCAGGTCGAACTCCTTGTCATAGACCGCCAGGTCGGCTTCCGCGGTCGGGTCGTTGTAGGCGTCCACGAGCGCGATTGTCTGGTTGGAGGAGCTGGGCACGCTCGTCGGCAGCGAATACGCTTCGTGCAGTTCTTTCGGCTTGAAGCCGCCCGCGATCGGTGCCTTCACTTCCACGCTCGGAGAGCCCGCGGCGACTTCGCTCGCCTGCTTGACGGCTTTCGCCTGGAGATCCGCGTGTGTCAGCGAGGAGGGCACGAGCCGCTCGTCGAGGCAGCTCGCGGAGCCGTGGTGGGGCGTGCTGCACACCTTCTGGGCCGTGTATGCCGAGTGTGACACCGTCGCCGAGGCCGTCGAGCAGAGCATCAGTGCCAGCGAGCCCGTCGCGAGCAGCGACAGCGCAACGGTCGCGACCGTGCGCTTGGTGTGAGCGATTGCTACCCCCCGGCGATTCATGCCGGCAGGTTCGGCTCGCGCGCGCTCGCTCGTGAGATTCACGACGAGGTCCTGGACTTCTCGGCCGGCGCTGCACGCTCGCTTGCGGGGCGTGTGAGACACGCGCCCCGTGCTCTAAAGATCGCCGACGCGCGGCCGATCACGGGGACGGCCCTCGATGGCCATGGAGTTCGCGACCTCATGGAGAGCGTCGGTTTCAGCCCAGGGAGGGCGGAACGAACAGGGAGTGCGGGCACTCGATCATGTCTCTCGTCGATTCGACACAGCAGCTGCTGCAGGCTGCCATGCGCGGTTCCTGGCAGCGGGAGACGGCGCTCACGAACAACATCGCCAACGCTGACACGCCCGGCTACCAACCGCAGGAAGTTAGCTTCGAGAGCACCTTGGAAAGCGCCGTGAACACGGGCGAATCGCCCGAAGAACTTCAGTTTCAGACGCAGACGGTCCCCACCGAAGCGGGCCCGAACGGCTCCGGCGTGAGCGTCGATCAGGAATCCGCCAAGCTCGCCGAAAACGCCCTCGACTACCAGGCGCTCACGCAGGTGATGGGCGCCCGC
>DATBZG010000083.1:0-2258 GCA_036513335.1 Solirubrobacteraceae bacterium
GACAGGGTGGGTGCGAAGCGGCCGGTAGTGATCGGTTGTGTGCTCGGCGCGGTGGGGTTCTGGCTGTGGGCCAGGAAGGTCACGGGCCTCGACTTCGGCTCCCAGGAGCTGGACATCATCCTGGCGGGCGCGGGCATGGGGCTCATGCTGGGACCGGCGAGCACGGACGCGGTCAACCGCGCCTCGCGCCTCTCCTACGGGGAGGCGACGGGGATCACGCAGACCGTGCGCAACTACGCCGCCAGCCTGGGCCTGGCGATCCTCGGCACGATCGTGGTCTCGCAGACGCGCTCGCACGTGACGAGCTCACTGCTCGCCAAAGGGCTGCCGGCCGCGCGTGCGCACGCGCAGGCGTCGAAGATCGCCCAGTCGCAGGGCGGCAGCGGCGCGAACGCTGCGATTCCCCACTTCGTGCGGCTGGACTTCGCCTACGCAACACGCTCGGTGCTGTACGTGATGGCGGCGATCATGGCCGCGGCCGCGGTGGTGGCGTTCGCGGGGTTGCGGTCGGGCGTCCAAGAGGATGCGCCCGAGGAGGATGGCGATCCGGCGGACGCGGAGGCGCGCGGCGTCGAGCTCGCGTGAGCGGCGGCTCGGGTGGTATGGTCCGGCCGGTCACGCGGTCGAGGGAATCCGGTGAGAGGCCGGAACTGACGCGCAACGGTATGGGATCCGGTGAGTTGCACCGGTGCAGCCCGAGTCCGAGTACTCGCTGAGTGGCACAGACATACGGACCCTGCTCTCGCGATAGGGCGGCGGGTCGTGCCTCTCTCGCTTCTGCAGCGGACGGAGACGCCCCTCCGCCCCTTACAGAAGGAGATCCACCCGATGCGACTCAATACCTGCCGGCTGGCGCTGCTCGCGCTGGTCATCAGTGCTCTGCTCATCCCAGCCTCCGCGTCCGCGACCTCGACGCCCGCACAGGTCCAGGCCTCTGTGAGCAAAGGCGTCGGCTTCCTGAAGTCACTGCAGGAAAGCGACGGCGGCTTCGGCACCGACTGGGTGCTCGGCGCGCTGGCGGCAGCGGGCACCCCCGCCGTCAGCGTCCTCCCGAGCGGAGGCTCGACGAACGCGCGTAGCTACGAGCGCGAACTACTCGGCGACACCGCCACCTGGCCGGGTGAAAGCGAACCGTCGGTGACGACGTTCGAGCAGGCGGCGCTCAACTCCTACGCCGCGGGCATCGACCCGGCGCGCGTGTCCAAGACACAGAACCTGATCGCACAGGTTGTCTCTCACTACCAGCCCGCGAGCCCCGGCTACTACGGCTCGCCGTCGGCCTTCAGCGGCACGGTGTTCGGGCTGCTGGCGCTGGCGGAGACGAAGACGACGAAGGGCGCCGAGCGCCTGCCCGCGGTCCTGCTGGAAAAGTCGATCGGCGTGCTCAGGGCAAACCAGCACAACGACGGCGGCTGGACATACGAAAGGGCTGAAGGCAACCCGACCAAGCTGGCCGCGGCGGCCGAACCCGACGAGACTGGCGCCGCGATCGCGGCCCTGTGCTCCGCGGGCGTGCCCACCACCGACCCGAGCATCGTCAAAGCACTGAGTTATCTCAAGTCCGACCTGGTCGCCGCGACGGGCGCGTTTGAAGCGCCGTTCGGTGCGAACACAGACTCCAACGCATGGGCGGTCCAAGGCCTGAACGCCTGTGGCATCAACCCCCAGGGCAGCGAATTCACGAGCTCGGACGGCAAGACGCCGATCGACTTCCTGATCTCCCAGCAGCTGGCGAGCGCCGGCTTCGTCTATGAAGCGGGAGAAGGCGAAGCCAACGAATACTCGAGCCAGGACGCGGTGCGCGCGCTTGCGGGCGCCGGCTTCACGGCCCGGCCTCCGAAGCCCAAGGGCGCATCGCAGTGGGTCTCTGAAAGCGGCTTCCAGTCCGGGGTGGACAGCCCGCTGGCGTTGATCATCAACAACGGGACGGCGACGCTGGAGGTTTGCTCGGTGACCGTCTCTGCGAGCGGCACGGAGACGACGCTCGCGGCTGTGTTGCAAGCAGCGGAGTCGAGCTCCACCCCGTCTGGATGCGTAACTAGCTTCGAGCCGGCGAGTGGGTCGAAGGCGATCACGCAGATCAACGGCAGCCCAAGCCCCGCCGCCGCGAGCTGGCACATCAGCCTCGATGGGGGCAAGGAAAAAGCAGCCAAGCGCTCGAGCAGGATCAAGCTCGGCGACACGATCTACCTGCGCGACAGCTAGCTCGCGCGGGACGGTGTAAGAAGCCTGCGTCGCGCAACGGACGCGGCGCAGGC
>DATBZG010000084.1:0-3861 GCA_036513335.1 Solirubrobacteraceae bacterium
GAGAAGGGCGAACTCATCGCTCGCCGCGGCATCTCCCGTGAGGTCATCGAGGAGCTCTCGAAGATCAAGGGCGAGCCGGACTGGATGGCGGAGCGCCGCCTGCGGTCGTTTGAGATCTTCGAGCGCAAGCCGATGCCCGAGTGGGGCGTCGACCTCTCCGAGCTGAACTTCGACGAGCTCGTCCTCTACTCGCCGCCGACGACCGGGCGCTTCGACTCCTGGGACGATGTGCCCCAGGACATGAAGGACACCTACGAGGCGCTCGGGATCCCGCAGGCTGAGCGCGAGCACCTCGCCGGCGTCGTCGGCGTCTGGCGCCAGGAGCCGGTCTATGAGGGCCTCAAGGAGGAGTACGCCAAGCTCGGCATCCTCTTCTGCTCGATGGACACGGCGGTCAGCGAGTACCCCGACCTCGTCCAGAAGTACTTCATGAAGAAGTGCGTGCCGCCGCAGGACAACAAGTTCTCGGCGCTGCACGGCGCGGTCTGGTCCGGCGGCGCCTTCGTCTACATCCCGCCGGGGGTCAAGTGCGACCTGCCGCTGCAGGCCTACTTCCGCATGGAGGGCGCCGGCGAGGGCACCTTCGAGCACACGCTGATCATCGCCGACGAGGGCTCCGAGGTGAACTACATCGAGGGCTGCACCGCGCAGACCTACAGCGTCAACTCGATGCACTCCGCGGTGGTTGAGATCTTCGTGCACGAGGGCGCCAAGGCGCGCTACACGACCGTGCAGAACTGGTCCAAGGACGTCTACAACCTGAACACCAAGCGCGCGGTCGTGGAGGCCGAGGGCACGGTCGAGTGGGTGGGCGGCTCGATGGGCGCCAAGTACGTGATGCTCTACCCCGGCTCGTTCCTGATGGGCGAGGGCGCGCGCGCAGACCACCTGAACGTGGGCGTGGCTGGCAAAGGCGTGCACAAGGACACCGGCGCGAAGGTCGTGCACCTGGCGCCCAACACCACGTCGAACATCCTCGCCAAGTCGATCTCCAAGGACGGCGGGATCATGGGCTACCGCGGCCTGGTCAAGATGGGCCACAACTCAGCCGGCTCGAAAGCGCGCGTGCAGTGCGACGGTCTGATGATGGACGGCGAATCGAAATCCGACACGTGGCCTGACATCCAGATCCAGAACCCCAACGTGACGGTCGCCCACGAGGCCACCGTCGGGCGCATCTCCGACGACCAGCTGTTCTACATGGGCTCACGCGGCTTCACCGAGGACGAGGCGGCAGCAATGATCGTCAACGGCTTCATCGAGCCGGTGACCAAGGAGCTGCCCATGGAGTACGCCGTCGAGCTCAACCGCCTGATTCAGTTGGAGATGGTCGGCAGTATCGGCTGAGACGCGCGCTGGCCGGCGCCTGGCGGCGTCCTCGGTCGCTCGCGTGCAGAGCACGCCACGCTCCCTGCGTCCTTGCCATGCTTGGCCATCGCGCGTCTCAGACGCGTACTGACTTCACGTGAGAGCACCGGTAGACACGATTGCTGCACCGCTGTTCCCCACGGGGCTGCCGTGGGTGAACGCGCCGGCGGCTGGGGTGAGCGTGATCCAGCGGGGCCGGCCAATGCTGGTGGAGTTCTGGGACTTCTGCCGGCCGAACTCGCTGCGCACGCTGCCGTACGTGAAGGCCTGGCACGAGCGCTACACGGCAGCGGGCCTGCGCGTGATCGGCGTGCACTGCCCGGGATTTGACGCCTCACGCGACGAGCAGGCGGTGCGGGACGCGGTGGCGAGGCTTGCGATCCCCTACCCAGTGCTGATCGACAGCGAGCTGACGGTATGGCGAGACTACGGCAACGAGGGCTGGCCGGCGCGCTACCTGTTCGACGGACGCGCGAGGCTGTTCGACTACCACTACGGCGAGGGCGCCTACGCGGAGACCGAGCGCGCGATTCAGGAGCTGCTCGAGATGGAGGCGGAGCTTTTGGCGCCGCTTCGCCCCGAGGACGCCCCGGACGCGGCGCTGGCCGCACAGACCGCCGACCAGGAGGGGCCCTATTCCGGCCCGTACGAGGCGGGCGGCGTGTGGGCTGTGCTGGACGGCGCGGGAACAGTGACGGTCAACGGCGGGAGCACCGCCGGCGGGCACCAGTTGACGGTCTCCCAGCCGGGCGCGTACCAGCTGCTGGAGCACGATCGCCACACGGTTGGCGTGCTCGATCTGGAAGTTGGCCGAGGCGTCAGGTGCCTGGCCACGTGCTTCACGCCGGGCTTGGCCTGAGAAGCTCCGTGCGCCGCAGCTGCTTCTGCTCGTACAGGGCGAGGTCTGCCTCTCGCACGAGGTCCTCCGGCGTGCAGTGGGTGGCTGTGGCCGCGCCGATGCTGAGGGGCACCCCGTCGGGGAGACCGATGTCAGTCAGGTCCCTGCTCGCCGCGGCGGCCTGCAGGCGATCGGATGTCGTGAGCGCCCGGCCGTGGTCGGTGGCGGGCAGCAGGACGAGGAACTCATCCCCACCCCACCGTCCGTAGACGTCACCCGCACGCAGGACCTCCCGCAGGCAGTCAGCGAACTCACACAGAACCCGATCGCCGGCTTCGTGCCCGAAGCGGTCGTTTGTCGCCTTGAAGCGATCGAGATCGATCATCAACGCGGAAAGCGGCTCTCCGCGTCTGCGGGCTCGCGCGGAGTCCCTGGCAAGGTGCTCGGTCAGGGCGCGCCGGTTGAAGAGGCCGGTGAGTGCGTCCGTGCGGGCAGTCCGCTCGGTCGCTGCCGAAAGCCTTGCCAGTCGTGTGCGATCGGCCTGTGAGCGGGCAAGGAGCGCCACCAGCAATGCCCCCATGACGGCGACGACCGCGAAGATCAACCAGGGCACCACCAACGTCCACCCGCTGAGCGACGCGTACAGGTGGCTGTTTGGCACAGCCAGTATCAGCCTCCAGGACGTGCCGGGGACCGGCGCCACGGTGAACGTGCTCGGCGTCTTGGCACCGGTGACGGCGCCAATGTTCGAGTGCGCGACCGAACGCGCGAGCGCAGGGGCAGCCGCCGCTAGCGTTCCCTCCGGCGCGTCCGGGCTCGACGCGACGAGGCGCCCGGCGCCATCCACGAGGAAGACCTTGTGCTGCTTGTAGGCGATGGCGTGGTCCACGAGCGCGTCCAGCGCGGAGTCGGTGGCCGCGTATGCGGCGCTGAACACGCGACGCCCGTATGGGGTCGCGTACGGCACGGCTACGGCAGTGACGGGAGTTCCTCTGACGGCGGATGGGACGACGTTGGAGACCGCACGGCGGCCGCGCTCAGCGGATGAGAGGTGTGCATATCGGGGCGCGATCAGCTGCCCGATCAACGCAGGCTTCGCCGGTACGACGTCCAGGACGCGGCCGGCGTCGTCGAGCAGTACAGCCGCTTCGCTGCCAAAAGCCGCGACGACCGCCTGGAACTGGGCAGGCGTGACGTGCGAACCAGCCAGAAGCTTGCCGGCGGCTTGCTGCTCGCGAACGGCCTGCTGAGACAGGTCGGTCGAGACGAAGGTCGCCGAGCTGATGCCACGCAGGCGGAAGTTGGAGAGCAGCTCTGATTTCGACTGAGCGTGAGCGAGGACAATCATCACGACAAGCGTCGCCAGCACGGCAAGCAGGCCGACGGCCGCCAGCGCCGTGGGCCTGTTTCGGCGCACGCGCCCGAGTCGATATGTATTCGGTGAGTCGTTCAAGATCGCCACGATGTCGTGCCCTGCGCAGCCGCCAGCGGCCCCCGCACCTGATCTGCGGAGAACTACTGTTTATTGATCGGCCGTTACCGTCGGCGGCTTGAGGCATGGACGATTTACCGACGCGCCCGGAGGCTCTAGTGGTGCTTCGGGGCGGCGAAGGTCAGCGTCTGGCCTTTCACCGTAACCGTCTTGCCCGCGCTCG
>DATBZG010000085.1:0-13432 GCA_036513335.1 Solirubrobacteraceae bacterium
CCGGGGTGCAGGACCTCTGTCGCGGCAAGGGCATCCGGTTTTCCGACGGCGGCCCCATCGCCGTGAAGGGCTTCGACGAGCCAATCGGGCACTTCGAGGTCGAGTGGCGCGATTGAGCGTCGGGACTTCGCTAAGCCCGCAGTTGTCAGTCGGTCGATCGCTTCGGAGTAGCTCGAGTGCCCTGTCACGTCCGCGCGGGACCGACCGGCTGGGTCCTACCATCGAGCCCATGACGATCCAGCGAATGGACCACGTGGGCATAGTCGTCGAGGATCTCGCAGACGCCGTGGCCTTCTTCGTCGAGCTCGGACTCGAGATGCAGGGCGAGGCGCCGGTCGAGGGCGATTGGGTGGATCGCATCGTCGGACTCGATGGCGTACGGGCACAGATCGCCATGCTGCAGACTCCCGACGGACATAGCCGACTGGAGCTGACGGAGTTTCACACGCCGTCGAGCAGCGGCGGCTACCAGCGCGCGCCGGCGAACGCTTCGGGCATCCGCCACGTGGCGTTCGCTGTCGAGGACATCGACGCCGTCCTCGCTCGCCTGCAGGCCCGCGGCGCAGAGCTCATCGGCGAGCTGGGCCGCTATGAGGACCGCTACAGACTCTGCTATGTCCGCGGCCCCGCGGGGATCATCGTCGAGCTGGCGGAGCGGATTGGCTGACCCGTCCGCCTGCCGGCGCCGCTCGCGCCCATGACTTGGCTTACAGCGTCAGCGCAAGGTCGTCCGCCCGCAGGTCGCCGAGGAACGGGTGCCACAGGTGACGCGGGTTGCTCTCGACCTCGCTGACGATCTCGCGCATGCGGTGCAGCACGGCCGGCTCCTCCTCGTCGTACACGTCGCCCTGGAGCAGCTTCAGCACGTCCAGCCGGTAGCGCTCGTCGATCACGAACGCGGTGAACAGCACGTTCAGTCGGTAGTAGAGGGCGATGAAGCGGTACCAGTTGCGCACACCGCGGGTCATCGTCTCCTCGAAGGTCTTGAAGCGCTCGCGGCTGAAGTCGTTGGCCTCAGCCGCGGCGATGATGTCCCGTGCGGCGAACCGTGCGCTGTTGAGGGCGATACTGACTCCAGTCGAGAAGATCGGATCGACGAAGCGAGCCGCGTCGCCGACGAGCACGAAGCGGTCGCCGCAGATCTGCTTCATCGCGTAGCTGTAGTCACCCTCGTCCTTCAGCGGCCGCAGTTGCTCGGCCTCTCGCAGTGCTGCCGCGAGCGCCGGACGGCTCTCCAATGCATCCCAGAAGAACTGCTGGCGCTCCGCCTTGGACTTCAGGAAGTTCGCCTTCTGGGTCACCACGCCAACGCTGGTGATCTCATCGGTGATCGGGATTTGCCAGACCCAGGTGTTCGAGATCGGCAGGAAGTGAATGAAGATGTAGTTGTCCTGGTCGGGACCGGAGGCCATCACCGATCGGTCGTAGTGCCCGAACCACGTGTGCAGCGCGTACTGGTCGAAGTAGCGGTCTCGTACGCGGAGATCGAGGCTATTGCCGAGGAATGTGCGCCTGCCGCTCGCGTCGGCGACCATCCTCGCAGTCGTCACCTGACCGCCCTCGCGCCCGGTTGACGTGATGCGCACGATCTCCGGGTCGGAGAAGTCGACATCGGTGACAGTCGCCTCGAACTCGACCTCGGCGCCTGCCTCGCTCGCGTGCTCGAGCAGTAGTTGATCGAACTTCGCGCGATCGACGTGGAAGGTGTAGTTCTGCGCCACGCCCTCCTGCTCGCGCTCGGCGAAGCGCACGGCTGCGTAGTTGTCTGGTGAGAGGCCCTTCCAGTCCATCTGGTAAACCGCCGCCTGATCGGCAGTGGTCCACGCCGCGCCGTACTTGTGAGGAAACCCGGCCTGCTCCATCTTCGGCAGGAACTCCAGCTCGCGAAAGACGCGCGTCGAGGACGGCACGAGGGACTCGCCGACGTGTGGACGAGGGAAGGCCTCGCGCTCCATCACCTTCACCTTCAGCCCGGCCCTTGCGAGGTAACACGAGACGGCAGCCCCCCCGGGCCCGCCGCCGATCACGACTACGTCGAAATCTACAGCCTGGGTCATCATCCGTGCCTTTCCCTTGTTGCAGAAGAGCGTAAAAGTTACAGGACAGTTCAAGTCCGGGCGGCCGAAATGCTTGATTAGGCGATCCACGATCCCACGGGTATGATCGTGCGAGGGGGTCATGGACGATGCTGCAGCACACCTTCCTTGCCATCGTGGTGATCTTGCTCGTCGCACGGTGCGCCGGGCTGGTCTTCAGTCGGATCGGTCAGCCGCAGGTGATCGGCGAGATCATCGGCGGCATCATCCTTGGGCCCACCGTTGCCGGGTCGGCGCTGGGACATAGCCTGTTCCCAGCAGACATCCGCCCCTCCCTCTCCGTCGTCGGCCAGTTCGGTCTTGCGCTCTACATGTTCACCGTTGGCCTGCGGCTGAACGTCCGCACGGCGCGCGCCAACCCGAGGATGGTGTCGCTGATCTCGCTCGCATCGATCGCCGTGCCCTT
Source organism: Solirubrobacteraceae bacterium (assembly GCA_036513335.1). GTDB lineage: Bacteria > Actinomycetota > Thermoleophilia > Solirubrobacterales > Solirubrobacteraceae > Palsa-744. The sequence goes on from DATBZG010000085.1 coordinate 2,503, forward strand.
CGCGCTCGCGCTGCCGTTGGCGGCGTTCCTCATCACCCACCACCGCATCGCCGACGGGCACCCCGTCGACACGACGGCGTTCGTCCTGTTCGTTGGGACCTCGCTTTCGATCACTGCCTTCCCGGTGCTGGCACGGATCCTCGAGGAACGGCGGATGCAGGACACCGAGCTGGGCGCGATCGCCACCGCCTGCGCGGCGGTCCAGGATGTGGCCGGCTGGTGCATGCTCGCGGTCATCCTCGTCATCGCATCGGCTCATGGCAACGTCGGCGACGTGGCTCGTATCGCGCTCGAATCAGTGGGCTGCGTTGCCGGGATCTTCATCCTTGCTCGCCTGATAGGAACCGCAGATCGTCACCTGGGCGCCAACCGCTCAGGCGGCGCAGAGGACGGCTTCCTCCTCCCCGCAGCGATCGTCTGCCTGCTCGCCTGCGCCGGAGCGACGGAAGCAGTCGGCCTCCATGCTGTGTTCGGCGCGTTCGTGTTCGGAATAGTCATGCGTCGTTACGTCGCCGCCGCCTCGCGGGAGCGACTTTCCGCTCGCATCACGCCGATCACGAGGAGCACGCTGCTGCCGATCTACTTCATCATCCCGGGACTGAGCGTAAATCTGCGCACGCTTGACACTAGAGACGTCGTCGAGATCGGTTTGATTCTTCTCGTGGCCTGTGTGGGCAAGATCGGCGGCGCCTTCGTCTCGGGTCGCCTCAGTGGGCTCTCGAGCAGGCAGGCGTCGGTCATGGGCGTGCTGATGAACACCCGCGGGCTGGTCGAGCTCGTCGTACTGCAGGTCGGCCTGTCGGCCGGGATCATCGACGTGCGGCTGTTCAGCGAGCTCGTGCTGATGGCCATTGTCACGACGCTCATGACCCAACCGCTGCTGACGCTGGCGATGCGCGCGCGTGCCGGTGTGCGCGGCGAGGTCGAGGTGGGCACGCTGCTTGCGCTGGAGTCTCGCTAGGGCAGAGCTCCAGGCAACAACCTATGGTTGACATGACAACCTATGGTTGACATAGTCTCTTGTGCATGACCGATCAATCCGTTGACACGCAAGAGACTTTTCAGCGGCTGAAGGATGTCCGCGCCGAGGCCATCCGGCACACGGTGATCGCTCGTAGGCTCTCGACCGAGCGCCGAGAGCTCCTTCGCACGCTGATCGCCGCCGGCCACTCTCAGGCGGACATCGCGCGTGAGCTCGGGGTTACACGACAAGCGATTCAGAAGATGCTCGCGCTGGGTTGAACGAACCCCGCGGCGCTCACCGAGCGCTGGTGACAGGCGCTCTGGTGGCGCCGGCGTGCCTCAGCCGTGCAGCGCGTCGCCGATGCGCACGACGAGATATACAAGGAAGGCGATTCCGAGCAGGCGACGGAACCAGTTGACACCGTGGGCTGTCTCCTCGTACGCCCAGACCGTCAGCGCAACGTATGCGATCGACATGGCGTATGTATGTCCCCTGCCGCCCACGAGGTTGCCCACCGCTCCCGCGAGAAGCGCCACGATCAGCGGCGGGTTGGGGAACTGAACAATCGGAAACCGCCGAGGAAAGCTCAGGCGTTTGAGCCCTGCGAGGCCCTCTCTCATGCACGCCACCCTGGCGAGAGCCGATGCGCCTTCAGGGCGGTGGACGAGGATGGATGGCATACGCGAGTGGTCAACGTCAACCAGGCATCACGAGAGCTTACCCGCCGTTGTTCTCGCGGGTGACACATGCGCTTGGCGTTGCCAGTCTCCCAAGCTCTGCCGTCGAAGTCCGCTGCGCCGCCCTCAAGCTCGACGCAGTAACGCTCGATGAGGTTCTAACGGCGTTGCCTTGAATTATATTTTGGCATGCCATAATCTATTTCCATGGCGTCCAAGGAACTACTTCGCACTCCAGCGATCGAGGATTACTCGAAGGCGATCTTCGCGCTCGAATCGCGCAAGGACGAGCCTGTCTCCACGAATGCGCTGGCGGAGCGTCTCGGCATCACGCCCGGCTCCGTCTCGGCGATGCTCAAGCGCCTGGACGAGCTTGGCGTAACCACGCACGTGCCCTATCGCGGCGTGCGCCTCACGGCCGACGGGCGGCGTATCGCGCTGGAGGTGGTGCGCCATCACCGGCTGCTGGAGAGCTACCTCGCCGAGGCGCTCGGCATGCCCTGGGATCGTGTGCACGCGGAGGCGGAGGTGCTCGAGCACGTCCTCTCCGATGACCTCGAGGAGCTGATCGCTGCCAAGCTCGGCCATCCGACGGTCGATCCTCATGGCGACCCGATTCCCAGCGCTGAGCTCGAGCTCGAGGAGCGCCCCACCGAACGCATGGAGAGCCTGCAGCCGGGCGATGAGGGTCTGTTCGTGCGAGTCTCAGACTCCGATCCCGAGATGCTCCGCTACCTCGCCGAGCGTGGGATCGCGCCTGGCGATCGGTTCATCGTGCGCGAGCGCCAGCCGTTCGGCGGACCGCTGTTCGTGTCCTTCGAGGGTCGCGAGCATGCGATCGGCGGCCAGCTGGCAGGTGCCATGCGCGTTGAGATCGACAGCTCTGTCGTTGCGCCGGCTGCGACGGACATCCAGCCGGCGAGGGCTGGCGGATGACACCTCCCGAGCTGGCAACCTTTCCGCCTCTCGGCCAGCCGGTGCTGACCGATGAGGACACCGCCCGCTCGCGCGACCGCTCGCGCGTGCACGACGCGCGCAAACGTCGCAAGCGCTGGTATCTGATGTGGCTGCTCGTCGGCCCGGGCATCCTCGCGATGCTCGGTGAGAACGACGGGCCGAGCATGATCGCCTACGCCTCCGACGGGGCCCAGTACGGGCTCGGCTTCTTTGTCCCGTTCATCCCAATCCTGTTCGCGATGGCCTACGTGTGTCAGGAGATGTGCATGCGCGTCGGCGCAGTCACCCACCGCGGCTACGGCGAGCTCGTGCTGCAGCGCTACGGCAAGGTGTGGGGCTGGTTCGGCGCCGGCGATCTCACGCTCACCAACCTCGTCACGCTGATCGCCGAGTTCGTCTCGATCCGCGTCGGGCTCTCCTATTTCCACCTCGGCTCCGGAGTGGCCGTCGCGCTCGGTCTCGCACTCGTCCTGTTCACGCTCAGCGGCGGGCGCTACTGGCGATGGGAGCGCATCGTGCTCGGCTTGGCCCTCTTCAACGGCCTGTTCCTCGTGGCCGCGATCCTCGTCAAACCGCACGTCGGCTCAGTCGTGGGCGCCTTCGACTTCACGCCGTTCCCGGGCGGTGGGCTCAACACGCTGCTGTTGCTGCTCGCCTCCACGATCGGTGCGACGGTCACGCCGTGGATGATCTTCTTCCAGCAGAGCGCCTCCGCCGACAAGGGCATGACGCCCGGCGATGTGCAGCACGGGCGCTACGACACCGCCTTCGGCGCCGTTCTCGCCGCCGTGTTCGGCATCGGCGCTCTGATCGCCGGCGCGGCGCTGCTCACCCACGGCGGGTCGGGGATCCAGGGCTTCTCCGGCGCCGGTTTCCCCGAGGCGCTCAAACGCGTCGCCGGGGGCGCTGCCGGCACGGTCTTTGCGCTCGGGCTGATCGAGGCCGGCGCGGTCGCCATCCTCACGATCTCCGCCAGTACCGCCTACGCGGCCGGCGAATGCGTGGGCACTACACACAGTTTCAACAGCTCCCCCCGCAGCGCAGGCATCTTCTACGCCGCCAACATCGCTGTCGCGCTGCTCGCTGCGGTCGTGATCCTGATCCCGGGCGCCCCACTGCTCTCGATCGCGCTGAACGCGAACGTCCTCGCGACCGTACTGCTCCCGGTGAGCCTCGTGCTGATGGTGATGCTCGCCAACGACAAGGGGTTGATGGGCTCGTGGGCGAACAAGCGCTCGACCAATGTCATAGGGATCGGCGTGATCACGTTCGTCGGCGTCTGCGGAGCCGCTTACGGCATTGACTCGTTCCTTCAGGCGATCCACGTGGTCGGCGCGTGAGCGTCAACACACAACAGCAGCCCGAGGAGGAGCTGATCGTGCACCTCGAGCGCGACCAGACCGTCGCGGAGACCTCAAAGCCCGTGGCGCCGGCGGAGCTCAGCTCCCGCGTCCTCGCCGGCCTGTGGGCACTGCGCATCTTCGTCGTGCTCGTCAGCCTGATGGTCATGTACACGTTCGTCGATCAGCTGCACTGAGCGCGCGCCGAGCCGCCGGCAGTCAGCCCACGATCAGGCGCACGATCGCGAACACGCCAACCGCGACGATGATCGCCCGCAGCGCGTCGGGCGGTAGGCGCCGCCCGTAACGCGCTCCGAGCTGCGCGCCCAGGATCGAGGTGCCGGCGATGATTGCCACAGGCCCCCAGTCAACATGCGCCACCAGTGCGAAGTACAGCCCGGCCACGCCGTTCACCAGACCCGCCAGCACGTTCTTGAGCGCGTTCGTGCGGTGCAGGTCCTGTGCCAGCGCCACCCCCAGGATCGCGAGCAGCAGGATTCCCTGGGCCGCGCCGAAGTAGCCGCCGTAGACACCCGTCACATAGACCGCCAGCGCCACCAGCACAGCGCCGCGGCGCTCCAGGTCGATTTCGCGCTTGACGAGCCATCGCGCCAGACGCGGCTGCGTCAGCGTCAGGATCAGCGCGATCGCGATGAACACCGGGACGATCGCCTTGAACGCCGAGGAGGGAAGCACCAGCAGCAGCACCGCGCCGGTGATCCCGCCCGCCGCCGACATCGACCCGAGACGTATGACCCGCCCGCGCTGGCCCGCCAGCTCGCGCCTGTAGCCGATCGCGCCGGACACAGATCCGGGCACCAGGCCGATCGTGTTCGAGACGTTCGCGGTCACCGGTGCGTAGCCGAACGCCAGCAGCACCGGGAAGGTGATCAGCGTGCCGCTGCCCACAAGTGTGTTGATCGCGCCTGCCGCCAGCCCCGCCGCGGCGATCGCCGCGATTTCAGCGACGCTCATCTGGGCGAACGCCTGGTGAACGTCTCAATGGCTCTACCGTTGTGCGCCATGGACGTCGAGAAGGCTATCCGCAGCCGCCGCACCCACAAGGCTTTCACGCCGCAGCCGCTCGACGCGGCCGTGCTCGAGGAGCTGTTCGAGCTCGCACGCTGGGCGCCCAACCACCACCTCACGAACCCCTGGCGCTTTCGCGTGCTGGGGCCCGTGACCCGCGAGCGGCTGATGCAGCTCGCCGAGTCCGAGCAGCCCGGCTCGGCCGTCAAGCTCCAGCGCGCCCCCACGCTCGTCGCCGTCACCACGCAGCGCAGCGGTGACGAGGCTCAGGACCGCGAGGACGAGCTGGCCACCGGCGTTGCCGCCTACCTGGTGCTCCTGGGCGCGCACGCCCGAGGCTTCGCCGGCTACTGGCGCACCGTCCCGCTGCTCGACGATCCGCGCGGACGCGAGATCCTTGGTCTCGGCGGGCAGGAGGCGCCCATCGGCCTGCTCTACCTCGGCCATCCGGTGCAGGAGCAGCGGGTGCCAGAGCGCGCCCCCGTGCACGAGCTCGTCAGCTACCTCGACTGAGACCTCTGCGCTCGGGCGAGCGCGCTAGTGTCACGTCGTGTCGTCGGCCGCCTCGTCTCGAGCCGAGTCTGGCGCAAAGCCGCAGCACTCGGTTCTGCGCAGCATCTGGCCGGCCCCGGGCGACCGTCAGGGGCCGCTCGTGCCGATGCTGATCGCTCTCACTGTCATCACCGGTGTCGTCGACGCAACCAGCTATCTGCGGCTGGGTCACGTGTTCGTCGCCAACATGACCGGCAACGTCGTGTTCATCGGCTTCGCGCTCGCCGGTGCGCGGGGCCTGTCAGCCAGCTCCTCTCTGATCGCGCTCGGCTCGTTCGTCCTCGGCGCGTGGGGCGGCGGGCGTTTTGGGGCGCTCCACCGTGACCATCGCGGACACCTGCTTCGCATTGCGAGCTTCGCGCAGGCGGTGCTGCTGGTGCTCGCCCTGGTGATCGCCGTCACCGTCACGCGGCCGCTGCGAACCCCCGAGAGCTACGCGCTGCTCGTACCTATGGCGGTCTCGATGGGAATTCAGAACGCAGCTGCCCAGCTTCTGGCGGTGCCTGAGCTCACGACAACCGTCTTGACGCGGACGCTCACGGGCATCGCCACAGAACTGGGTCTCCTCGGTCATCCTGGAGGGATCGGTCCGACCTTCTTGCGGCGGCTCGTCTCCGTCGCCGCGATGCTGCTCGGCGCGCTCGCCGGCGGGCTGCTCGTCCTGCATGTCTCTGTCGCCGCCGCGCTCGCGCTCGCCGCCGCGCTCGTGCTCGTGGTCGCCATCGCCGCTCACCTGCTGTCGCGCCCTGCGGCGCCGTGGGTCGTCCCGTGATCGTCTCCGGAGAGGGCTGTGGCACAGTGAAACTTGGAGAAATAGCTGCAGATAGTCGGGACTTCATGCGTTAGCCTCTGTCTCCTATGAAGCGCGGGCTGATCCTTGTGCTGACGGTAATCGTCATCGCCGTCGTCGCAACGGTTGCCCTATCCGCTCAGGGTCACAGCGTCACGAGCCTCGTCAGCCCGCACGCCGACGGCGACACCGCGTCCGCCTCTCCCCTGCCCCGCACACAGCTCACGGCGCTCCCCAGCCGCGATATCGCCAACGGCACCGATCCGATCGCGGTCACCTTGAGCGCGCCTGTGTCCCCCAGCTCTCCCACGCCGATGCTCGTCCCGAACGTGGCCGGCAAATGGAGCATCGTCGGGAGCTCTGAGGTCTTCACACCGGCCTCAACGCTTCAGCCCTGCTCGACCTACGCCCTAACGGTCTGGGCGCGCACGAGCTCCACAGGCCATTCCCAGCTCGGGCGCAAACAGAGGATCGGGCTGAAAGTGAGTTGCCCGTCGGTTGCGGGTCTGCAGCAGGCGCTTTCACGCCTGGGCTACCTGCCCGCGAAGCTGCGCCCGCTCTACGACGTGCACTACGCCCCCGGACGCGAGACGCGCCGTGAAGCCAGCGAACACGCCTTTCACCCTCCGCGTGGCGCGCTTGCACCCCGCCCGGCCGACGCCCCGCCGACGAAGATGGGCGAGCTCGACGCGACGACCAAGGGCGCGCTGGAGGTCTACCAGGAGGACAACGGGATGGAAGCGACCGGCGAAGCGAACGCCGCCACGTGGGCCTCGTTGCTCTATGACGAGACCGTCAACAAGCGCATCTCCTCCCCCTACACCTGGGTGAGCGTCTCCGAGTCGCTCCCTGAGACGCTCGAGGTGCATCGCGGCAACCGCGTCGTCTTCAGCACCCCCGCCAACACCGGTGTCCCCGGGGCGGAAACCGAACAGGGGATCTTCCCGATCTACTCGCGCTTCGTGTCAACGACGATGGCCGGCGAAGACGTCGACGGCACCAAATACGACGTGCCCGACGTCCCGTGGGTGAACTACTTCAACGGCGGCGACGCCGTGCACGGCTACCCCCGCGCGTCGTATGGGTTCCCGCAGTCCAACGGATGCGTCGAGCTGCCGATCGAAGCCGCTCACACCGTCTTCGGAATGCTCGCCATTGGCGACATCGTCGAGGTCAACGGCTGAGTCGAGCTCACTTCACCGTGAGCGTGCCTTCCATGCCGGCCATGCGATGACCGGGGACAGAGCAGAAGAACTTGTAGGTGCCCGGCTTGAGATCCAGCGTCAGTGGCTTCGTTGAGCCCTGGAAGGTCGGCGTCGCGCCAACGATCTTGTGCGAGGAGGATTCGATCGTCATGTTGTGGTCCAGCGGCGACATGTTCGTGAAGTCGATCGTGACCTTGCCCGCGCTGGCGGTCAGCGTCTTGGTGCTGTAGGCGAGCTGCCCTTCGGGGTTGGCGGCCAGCGCAAGGGCGCCACCCGGCGCCGTGCTTGAGGTCGACGAGGTCGTGGTCGCCGGCGTGCTGGCTGCCGGGGGGCTGGTGGTGGAGGCCGTCGAGGACGTGGTCGTGCTCGAGGAGCTTCCGCACCCGGCGAGCGCGAGCACGCCCATGGCGGCGGCGAGGGCTGGGAGCCTGTGGACGTTCCGATGGGTCTCGCTCATGCGATTGGCGCCTTTGTGATCTTCGAGCCGGACGGGGAGAGCACGTACCATAGGCCACCGTCGGCGCTCACCCCTTGACCGTCCGCGCTCCCCGCTTCGGAGTCGGCCGCGTAGGTGTAGAGCGGCCAGCCGGCGTAGGTGATCACCTCTCCCCCTTCCGGGTCCGGGTCGGTGCCCAGCAGCAAGGACTTCGCTCCACCGCTTGCGAGCGGCTTCTGCCCGGCGGCGAGCTTCGCCGGCGGCCACAGCCCGGCACAGCCTTTCACGCACGTCACCTTTTCGTGCTTGTCCGCGGCGAACATGTACAGCGTGCGGCCCTGGGCGTTCACCAGGACGGTGCCGAGGCCGGAGACCTTCCTTGTGGAGATCACCGCCGAGCCGCCCGCGCTCGAGCTCTTGGCGGCAGTGCCGGCTGCGGCGCCTGCCCCATAGGCGGGGCTCGAGGCCGAGGAGCCGCTCGTGCTCGGCGTCGACGCCGAGGAGCTCGTGGTGCTGGAGGAGCTGCCGCAGCCGCTCAACGCCAGCACTCCCACCCCCACCATCAGTACCGATAGGAGTGACCTCGGACGCGTCTTTGCTCGGGACTGCGTTGGCGGGCTCACGAGAACATATCCTCCGTCGGTTGGGGCCACTTGGCCTTCAAGGACGTCGCGCGGCGCGGATCCTTCCCGGTGGGCCCGCCAACTCTAACTGCTCTGCAGCTACTGCTCTGCGGCCACCGCGTCGGCGGCCGGCTCGGGCGCGGGGGGCGTCGGAGCGCTCTCCACGGGCGCGGGAGACGAGGCGGCAACCAGATGTGCGCCGGCGGCACCGGCCACGCCGGCCGCGAGTGCCGCAAGCGTCCAGCCGGTGCCTGAGCGCTCACGCCCGAGCGCCGCGTCGAGCGACAGACTGCCCGGACCGGCCTCCACCAGCATCAGCGCAGCGGCGATCAGCACCACGTTGTACTCGTAGCCGCCGTTGGTCAGCCACGGGCCGTTCTTGCCATGCACGCTTTTGATCGCCGTGAGCATCGTTGCCGTGATCGCAGACGCTGCGAGCGGAGTCGCGAGGCCGGCCGCGAGCATCGCCCCGCCGGCCGCCTCGGCCGTGCCGGCCGCGATCGCGTTGGCCTTACCGGGACGTAGGCCCATCTGCTCGAAGCCTCCAGACGTGGCCTCCAGGCCATGGCCGCCGAACCAGCCGAAGAGCTTCTGCGTGCCATGCCCAAAGAAGAATCCACCTACCGAGAGACGCAGCAGCAACCGTCCGATCTTCATCTCACAGTCCTTTCTCGTTTCAGCTCGTTATATCCCTCGCGCTATGGCGCCGCCGGGACGACGATCAGCGGACCGTCAGTGCTCGGTAGCTGGTCGGTCTCGAACACTGGACTCTCGAGTCGCTGGACGTTCTCGTAGCGTCCAAGGAAGTCATCCGCGGTCTCCAGGAAGCCGATCCGCGGAGTGCGGTAATGCATGGGTACCACCCACCGCGGCGCCAGGCGCTCGACGATCAGCTCTGCCTGCTCGGCGCCGATCGTCGGGCCGGCGCCGACGGGGATGATCAACAGGTCCACATCGCCGATCGCGGTCTCCTGCTCCTCGCGCAGGCCCTTCTGCCCGAAGTCGCCGAAATGGGCGACGCGTATCCCGTCGAGCTCGAACACGAAGATCGTGTTGGGTCCGCGCGCCGTGCCGGCCTGGTCGTCGTGCTCGGAGGCGATTCCCGTGACCTCACCCAGCGGGGACTCGTGCGTGCCTGCCGTCGAGCGCAGCGTCGCCGGCTCGCCGACGATCGCCTCGACGCCGTTGTGATCCATGTGCTCGTGGGTGACCAGCAACAGGTCCGCCTCCACGTCTGAGATCGGCGGGTAGTCGAACTGCATTCCGCGGCCCGCCGCCATCGCTGACATGTCCGCGAAAGGGTCGATCGCCACCGATTTCCCGTCCGCGCTTAGGTGAAACGCGGACTGGCCATACCACTCAACGCGCATGCTGCTCCTCTGCTGTCGTGATTCGCGCGAGCTCGCTCACGCTGGGATCGATCTTGCCGTTGCCGTTGCCGTTGCTGTGGGCCTGTGGGGCTGAAGGCGCCGGCTCGACGTAGTGGAACTTGCCGCCGCGCAGCAGCGAGGCGCCGGCCGCGACCAGGCAGGCGACGATCGCGAACGCGAACGCCTCGTGCAGGCCTGTGCTGAACGGCGATGAGATCAGGTGCGGGAAGAACGAGCGCCCGGTCACCGTGGCCCGGCTCGAGGCCGACAGCGTCGAGAGCACATGCGGGCCGAGCAGGTGTTCGACGGGGTTGTACCCCAGGAACGCCGCGAACAGCACCGAGACCGGTGGCGTATGGGATGCGCTGTTGGCCGCCGCCGCGGAGACGCCATGGGCCTCCAGACCCGAGGCCAGCGTGTGCGGCAGGTCGGAGGCCAGCCCCAGGATCATCAGCGTGAAGAAGATTCCGATGGAGAGCACCTGGGCCGAGTTCTGGAAGGTCTGGTTCATGCCGCCGCCGGCGCCGCGGTGCTGCGGCGGCAGGCTGTTCATAACCGCCGCGCGATTGGGCGAGGCGAACATGCCAAATGAGAGGCCCATCATCAACAGCACCAGGGCGAACGCCAGGAACGGGAAGTCGATCGGCAACAGCGTCAGCAGGAAGAAGCTCACGGCGGTTCCGAGCATCCCCCCGGTTGCGAACCAGCGCGCGCCGAAGCGGTCGGAGAGATAGCCCGAGGTCGGTCCCGCGACGAGCATGCCGATCGTCAGCGGCAGCATGTAGATGCCGGCCCATAGCGGCGTCTTGGTGAAGTCGTAGCCGTGCTGTGGCAGCCAGATGCCCTGCAGCCATATGATCAACATGAACATCAGCCCACCGCGCGCAACGGCGGAGAGGAACGTCGAGAGCGTGCCGAAGGTGAACGCGCGGATGCGAAACAGCGATAGGCGGAACATCGGCTCGGCGACGCGGCTCTCGATCAACG
>DATBZG010000086.1:0-3884 GCA_036513335.1 Solirubrobacteraceae bacterium
ACGAGCAGCGGGAACCAGACGAGGCGTAGCGTGAACAGGAACTGCGAGACGAGCTCACCACCGTAGGGATACGGCGGACGCAGGGCAGACCAGATCGTCCTCCCAGTGAGGATCATCATGTCCCCGAATTCCTCGAGCACATGCCTGGCGGGCACTGAGACCCGCTTGGAGATATCCACCGCCGCCTCGCCCAGGCTCACGGGTCTACTGTACTAGTTGACCGGCACACTATGCAACCGCCCCACGGAGGGCTACAGTTCGGGTGATGAGGCGCGAGGAAGCACGGTCCCTGGGCCTGGACATCGCGGTCGACCGTGACGCGGAGATCCCGATCGGTGTGCAGCTCGCGTGGGCGCTGCGCACCCGCATCCGCGACGGTGTGTTCGGGCCGTACGACCGGCTCCCTGGCCTGCGGGAGGTGGCGGAGGCGACGGGTGTGAACGTGAACACGGTGCGCGCGGTCTACCAGCGGTTGGAGCACGAGGGCCTGGTCGAGAGCCAGCAGGGCAGCGGGACGTTCGTGGCAGCCAACCCGGAGCGCTCCGTCGCGGTGCGCACGATTGCGGCGGATGCAGCGCGGGAGGCGCACGAGACAGGCGTCGATCCGCGCGATGTCGCGGCAGCGCTGTACATCTCGCCGGCGAGCTCCGCTGGCCCCACGGACGACGCTGCTGAGCGCCGTCGCGCGCTGCGCGAGCAGATCACAGCGCTCGAGCGGACGCTGGTGGAGCTGGAAGCCAAACACCCGGGTGTTGCTCCTTCGCCGCCGGCGGCCGGAGGCGAGAGCGGCCCCTCCCTGCTCGATGTGGACGCGCTCGAGCAGATCCGCACCCTGCTCGTCCGCAGGCTCGCGGTCGTGCAGGCGGCGATCGACGGCATCGGCTCGCAGGAGCCGGCAGACAGAGCCGCCGAGCAGATCGAGCCCAAGCGTGCGCCCGCGCGCAAGGGGACGAAGACGAAGGCGAAGGCGCGTCCCACGCTTCGCCCTGCACCGGAAGGAGCATAAGTCGTGGAGGAGACCTACTTCCTCGCAATGGTGTTGGGTCTGCCGGTGGTGATCCTGGCGATCTGCCTGCTGGCAGGACACCTGCACAAGGACGGATACGCGGAGCTGCTCGACTGGAAACCGACGCGCTCGCCACAGCGCGAAGTGGAATTGGAGCTGGGCGAGCTCGATCAGATGCTCGCGGCACAGAACCGCTACAGACGCCTACGCGGCGCGCCGCCTCGCTCGCTGGAGGAGGTCAGCGACAACGCCTGGGCGAGCTTCTACCGCTACGGCGAGATGCGCTCTCCGCCGGCTGGGTCCGACGGGGCGGGCCGCTGAGGTTCGACGCCACCCGCTGAAGCTGCCTCAGTGACGGTCGATGACGTTACGTGCGGTGGCTGAGATTTCAGCGACACCGCTGTCTACGAACTGCGGCGAGAAGGACTGTTCGAGCGCTTCGCCTTCTTCACCTTCGCCTTCACCTTCTTCGCCGATGCCGAGTTCGCCGCTCTGATTTGCACCCCACGAGTAGACGTTGCCTTCGACGAGCCCGATCGAGGAGTGCCCGGCGGCCTTCAACGAGGTGAAGCCGTACGTGGCCAGCTCCGAGGCGACGACGGGCGTGTATTTGCTGGCGCTCGAGCCGTCGCCGATCTCGCCGCCTTCGTCGCGACCCCAGCCGTAGGGCACGCCTTCCACGAGCACGAGCGTGTGCGAGACGGGAGAGCCGCCACCGACGGAGATCGAGCTGGCGCGCCCGGGCAGCGGCACGCGCGTGAACGTGGACACGCGCTTGAGGCCTTCGCCGAGACCGATCTGACCGTTCAGGTTCGTCCCTGCGACAAGCACTTCGCCGCCGGCGGTGCGCAGCGTGGAGACCTTCGGACCGACGGACAGTTCGACGATGTTCGAGACGCCGGGGACGGGCGTCGGGCTCGTCGCCTCGACGAGCTTCGGCCCGAGACCGAGCTGTCCGGCTTCGTTCCATCCGCACGCCTCGATCGTGCCGTTGGCGAGCAGGAAGATGACGCTGTGCTTGGCGCCTTGCGCGGCGACGACGCCGCTGAGCCCGGGAATCAGCTCCGGCGTCTTGACATTGACTTCCTTAGGCCCCTGGCAGAGATCGCCGTTTTTGTTATCGCCCCAGTCGTAGACCGTCCCGGCCGTAGTGACGGCGAACCCGGAGCGTTCCGCCTCACCCAGCGACACCGTTGTCACGCCCGCCGGCAGGTTGACCGTGACGGCGGCTTCGGATGCCAGCGTGGTGCCGTCGCCAAGCGCACCGTCCTGACCGCTGCCCCACGCCTTGACGACCCCGGATTCGATCGCATAACCGTCGGCGTTGCCCGCGTCGATCAGGGTGGGGCTGGGCAGGTTGGGAACGAGCGTGGGCGTGTACATGCCCAGGCCCCATCGATACACGCTGGCGCCGGCATTGGCTGGCAGTATCCAGGCAAGAAAGCACGCAAGCAGGACTGGCAGGTGGCGATGGCGCATTTTCCCTCTCCGTGATGTCGTCATGACGATCCGCAGACGGCCCTCGCCGCCGTAGAGGCCCCCGAGGCCAAGACGCGGCAAGTCTCGCACAACTGACCCACCGCGGTCACGCGCGGACGTGCCGCTACGACTGTCGCAGCCGATCCCCAATTGCGCGGTGGGGATCCCTTGCCCCGGACGAGATGGTGGCAGCCCCCAGTACCCGCTCGCAGAAAGGACCCACGTCGCGTGCCAGCTCCACCACAATGCCGTCGGCGCCGCTGGCGGCGGCCGCAACGGAGAGAGCCTCTCGGTGGCGATGGTTGCGTGCGACGGACGGATCCAGCAGCACCGGCAAGCTGCTTCTCTCCTTGAGGATCGGTATCGCGGCGAAGTCCAGGGTGGCCTCGTAGGCTCGCTCGAATGTGCGGATGCCGCGCTCGCAGAGCATGACTCGCTCGTTGCCGCCGCTGAGCACATAATCGGCGGCGCTGAGCAACTCGTCCAGCGTGTTCGCGGCTCCTCTTCGGAGCAGGACAGCGCGATCGATCCGGCCGAGCTCCTTCAGCAGCGCGTAGTTCTGCATCTGAAAGGCGCCGACCTGAACCACGTCGACGACCTCGATCAGCCCCTCGAGCTGCGCTGGATCCATAAGCCCACCGGCGACCGGCAGGCCGGTCAGCCGGCGCATCTCGGCAAGCAGCTCCAGGCGCTCGGCCTGCGGCTCGAACAGAGGATCGGTCTGCGATGCGGAGCCGTCGTGCAGCATCATCGCGCCGCTGTCGGCGAGCTCCTGTGCGATCTTCAGCCTGACCGCGGAAGGCAGGCCGCGCGGAGCGGCGCCAATCAGCCCGAAGGCGCCGCCGCCGATGCGAGATCCGCGGATCTCGATGGCGACGCGCTCATTCGCCATGGGCGTGCCACGGCGGCTGATCCTGATGAACGTTCGGGCAACCCACGGCGTGAAGTTTGCTGGGCAGGTGCTAGCGCGTCAAGCGCGCATGCACGCCTCGCGACGGAGCCGGTGGCGCTCGGGTCCTCGTGTCTCTCGCTACGTCGCCGCTGGAAGCCTCTCACTGCGATCGATATGTCCGTATATCGACATCGTTCCGCCATTGACACTCTCGCCATTTCTGACTAGCGTCGTTGGGCGCGTCGTGAAGAGACGCATTGGCGGCGTTTATTCAGTCAACCGAGACGAGACCGAAGGGAGACGGGTTTCAATGCAGGATTGGGACAAACTCGCCGAGGCGTTGAAGATAGCTTGGGCCGCACTACCAGCTGACGAGCGCGCCCGTCTCGAGCCGGAGATACGCCGCGAACATGATGCGCTGTTGAGCATCCGCGACGGCGTCGCCCCGTCCTCGCCCCCGAGACCAGAGCTCGCGCTCGCCTACAGCCTTCTGCACGATGATCCAGA
>DATBZG010000087.1:0-6169 GCA_036513335.1 Solirubrobacteraceae bacterium
TTCATCACGCTCGGCATCTTCGCGCTGAACCCGCAGGGCGCCCAGGGTGCCCTGCTGCAGATGGCCAACCACGGCCTGGTTGTGGCGCCGGCGCTGTTCATCGCCGCCGTGCTCGCACGCCGCGCGGGGGGCTCGGAAGACATCCGCGACATGGGCGGAATCGCCTTCCGCGCGCCGGTGCTGGCGAGCATCTTCCTGATCGTTTCGCTGGCGACGCTGGCGATGCCAGGCTCGTCGAACTTCGTGGGCGAGTTCCTGATCCTGCTGGGCGTCTTCAAAGCGAAGCTCGTGATCGCGATCATCGCCTTCAGCGGCGTGGTCATGGCGAGCGTGTACGCGCTGCGCCTCTTCATCCGCGCGATGCACAATCGCGTCGGCACGCGCGTGCAGTCGCGTGAGATATCGGTGCGCGACGGCGCCGTGCTGGTGCCGCTGGTGCTCGTGATCCTATTCCTCGCGCTCTACCCGCAGCTGGCCCTGCAGCGCAGCGAAAGCTCGGTGAAGGCGGCTGTGGCGCCCGCGCGCACGGCGCTGCATCCGCCGAGGTTCCTCCTCACGGCTGGCGCCGCAGGCGCGGTCGAATCCTCCTCGGCCGCGACAGAATCCGGCGAAGGCGAAGGAGACGCGAGCGGAGCGGCAGAAGCGGCGACGGGCGAATCCAACGAAGGCTCGGGACGATGAGCGCTGCCTTCCCGATCGTGGCGAGCACCCACCTGAAAGGCCCGCACATCGACTTCGCTGGGCTCTCGCCGCTGATCGCGCTGCTGGGCGGCGCCGTGATCGTGCTGCTGTTCGGGCTGATCGGCTCGCGCTGGGTGCGCTCGCAGCTCGTGCCCGCGCTCAGCCTGGTGGCGCTCGCCGCCGCGCTTGGGCTGACGATCTGGCAGTGGAACGCGGACAAGTCGATCGTCTCGGGGGCGCTGCGGATCGACGACCTCTCACTGGGGCTGAACCTGATCCTGATCGGGGGAGGGGCCTGCACGGTGCTGCTCGCGTGGCGGTCGCTAGCGGCGCATGAAGCGGCCCACGGCGAGTTCCACGCCCTGTTGCTGACCTCGATCGGCGGCATGTCGTTGCTGGCGAGCGCCCAGAACACGATTGCCCTGTTCGTCGGCCTCGAGCTGCTGTCGATCCCGCTGTATGTGCTCTGCGCAACGGAGCTGCGGCGCGAGCACTCGTTGGAGTCGGGGCTGAAGTACCTGATTGTCGGCTCCGTCGGCTCGGCGACGCTGCTCTACGGCCTGGCGATGATCTACGGTGCGACCGGCTCGACCGACTTCGGCGCGATCGCGCAGGCGCTCGGCAAAGGCAGCCTGGCGACGGACCCGCTGACGCTCACGGGGATCGCCCTGTGCGTGGCGGGACTGGCCTTCAAGTCGTCGGTTGCGCCCTTCCACCAGTGGACGCCGGACGTCTATGAGGGCGCGCCGACGCCGGTGACGGCGTTCATGGCGGTGACCACCAAGGTCGCCGCACTGGGCGTGTTCCTGCGTTTCTTCGACGTGGCGCTGATCGCCACGCAGAATAGCTGGGGACCGGCGCTGGCGGTGCTCGCCACGATCACGATCCTCGTCGGCAACGTGGGCGCGCTCGGGCAGTCCTCGCTGAAGCGCATGCTCGCCTACTCCTCGGTGGCGCAGGCCGGATACATGCTCGCGGGCGTCGTCGTGGCGACACAGCTGGGCGTGGCGGCGACGGTCTTCTACCTCGCCGTGTACCTGGCGATGAACATGGCAGCGTTCGCCGTGATCGTGGCGCGCGAGCGCGAAACGGACCTCGGCGACAGCGTGCAGGGGCTCGCTGGCCTCGGCCGCGAGCGACCGTGGCTCGCGTGGCCGATGACGATCTCGATGCTCGCGCTCGCGGGCATCCCCGCCACCGGCGGCTTCATCGGCAAGTTCTATTTGATCGACGCCGCGGTCGCCGGCGGCTACACGTGGCTGGGCGTCGTGATCGTGATCGGCTCGATGATCTCGCTGGGCTACTACCTGCCGGTGATCGCCGCGATGTGGATGCGCGACGCGCCTGCCAGGGTTCCGACGCCCGCCGGCGGCACGCTGCCGGCGCTGGCGGGCGGCTCACCCGAGCTCGACGGCGAGCCCGTGATCGCGCCGGTCGGCGGCAACTCCGACACGGGTGCACCCGCCACTGGCGGCCTGCAGCTGGAGGTCGTCTTCGTCGCCCTGCTCGCGACGGCGGCCACGATCTTCTTCGGGATCGTCCCGCAGCCGTTGTTCGACCTCGTGCACCACGCCGGCACCGCGCTCGGCGGACTCTTCTAAGCCGCGCGAGCGCTGGGGATCAGCCGTACGCGACCGGGAAGGAACGGGATCACGGCGCGCTTGAGGTAGTCGGCGCCGCCGGCCACGAGCGCCTTGCGCATCACCGTCGGTGGCAGCGCCGAGAAGCGGTACTGCTCGCGGATCGGGTCGGGCAGCAGCGCCACGGTCACGAAGTTGACCGTCTCCAGCAGCGGGCGCGCGAGCAGTGGCACAGGCGGTTCGAGCACGATCTGTCGCGCTCGCTGCCTGGCCCAGTCGGTCACCAGCAGCTCATCGCCGGCAAGCATCCGCGTGCGATAGGCGTCCAGGTCATCGAGCGTTGCGGGCATGTCGCGTCGCTTGAGTCCGAACAGCCGTCCCACGACCTTGTAGTCCTCCCAGAAGGCCGCTTCCTGCTCGCGCGAGAGCGAATGGACATACCGTCTGTAGACGACCAGGGCCGAGTCGACGAGGCTGAAGAGCACCCACAGCAGCAGGCGGGGATCGTCGGCGCGATAGGTCGTGCCCGCCGCGTAGGGACCGATCGCCTCGGGCAGGCGTCCGTTGACGCGCCGGTGCATGGCCCGCACACGCCGCGTGATCCTGTCGGCGTCCGCACGCGATCCGAACGCAATCGTGTTCATCGTCTCCGCGGTCCTCGCCAGACGCTGGTAGGGCTCATCGAGCGCACTGGAGTGCGCGAGCAGGCCGAACACCGCGAGTGGATGCGCCGCCTGCATGAGCAGCGCCCGCGGGCCGGACAGGGCGACCGCACGCTCGCGATGAATCCTGCGAATCATCGAGCGCTCTTCGAAGTAGCCATCGATCGCCTCGGGCATAGCCTGCTCGCCAGCCTAACGGCGCCGTGGCGCGGAGCTGAAGTCGTGCAGGCCGCACAGGCGCTCGCAGGCGCTCCACAGCCGCTCGCGCTCGACGGGCGTCTCCCTCGTCCACGGCCCGCGATGCGTTGGACGCTCGCGCCGGTCGTGCCAGAAGCCGCCGGAGCTGCGCGCGGGCTCCTCGGCGACGCCGAGCCAGACGATCGTGTCAGCGCCCTCCTCGGGCGTGCGCAGCAGCGGTGCCGTCACGCGTCGAAAGCGCGGCAGCGAGGCCTGCAGTCCCGGCGTGTCGACCCAACCGGGGTGCATCGAGTGCACGACCACGCCGCTGCCGCGCAGGCGCCCGGCCCAGAGCTCTCCGAGGATCACCTGCGCGCGCTTGCTGCGCGCGTAGACCGCCGGGGGGTCATAGTCGCCGTGCTCGCTCTGCAGGTCCTCGACATCGAGCCGTTGCGTGTACATGCCTCCGGAGGAGACCTCCACGATGCGGGCGGGCGCACTGTGCTCGAGCATCCCGAGCAGCAGGCTCGTCAGCAGGAACGGCCCGAGCACGTTCGTCGCGAACGTTAGCTCCAGGCCTTCGCTCGTCAGCGTCCGCGTCTGCGGCATCGCTCCGGCGTTGTTGACGAGCACGTCCAGCGCCGTCTCCTCGACGTGGAAGCCGGCTGCGTAGTCGCGCACTGACTCGAGCTCGCTGAGATCACACAGACCGACGCGTACGTCGCGGTTGCCGGTGCGCGCGACGATCTGCGCACGCGCGCGCTCGCCCCGCTCCTCGCTGCGCGCGAGCAGGCGCACGCCGGCGCCCAGCCGCGCGAACCCTTCCGCAGCTGCCAGCCCGATGCCGGAGCTGGCGCCCGTGACGAGCACCACCTTTCCGTCCATCGCGCCCGGCGGCACCCGGCTCCACATCCTGCGGCGGATGCGGTAGCCGACGTTCGTGTAGCCGGGGAGAACGCTGAGGTCGAGGACGGTGTCGAGCAGGGAGCGGTTCATGTCGTTTTGTTTTGCCTACCTCCTCGTTGCGTCGGGGACTGTAACACCTCTGTCCAAGGTTTGTCCAAGTTGTATGATCTGGCGGTGCCAGCGACCAGCGAACGCCAAGGCCACCTGCGCATCGGCGAGCTCAGCCGCCGTACGGGCATCAGCACCGACCTGCTGCGCGCATGGGAGCGCCGCTATCGCCTACTCAACCCCGCCCGCACCGATGGCGGGTACCGCCTCTACGACGAGCACGACGTGCTGCGCGTGCAGCGCATGCTCGAGCACCTGCGGAGCGGCGTCTCAGCTGCGCAGGCCGCCGAGCTGGCCGGCTCTGAGCCCGCCGGCGGCTCGCGCCGGCACAGGCGCGACTCGCGCACATTGGCCTCGCTCGCGGGCCGGCTGCGCGGCCGGCTGGAGCAGATGGACGACGTGGGCGCGCACGCGACACTGGACCGGCTGCTGTCGTCGTTCGCCCTGGAGACGGTCCTGCGCGACGCGGTGCTGCCCTATCTGCAAGATCTGGGAGAGCGCTGGCGCGCGGGGGACACGGTGATCGCGAAGGAGCACTTCGCCAGCGCGCTGCTGCGCGCTCGGCTGCTGGAGCTCGGGCGCGGATGGGGCGCGGGCAGCGGCCCACTGGCGCTGCTTGCGTGCGTGCCCGGCGACCAGCACGACATCGGTCTGATCTGCTTTGGGCTGACGCTTCGCGGCTACGGATGGCGCATCGCCTTCCTCGGCGCGGACACTCCGATCGCGACGGTGGACGAAACGGCGCGCGCGCTCGACCCTGAGCTGGTCGTGCTCGCGGCGAGCGTCGCAGGGGGCACCGGCGCTTGCGAGCAGGAGCTGCGCGAGCTGGCATGCTGGGCGCCGCTGGCGCTCGCTGGGGGCGGCTGCAACCGCGAACAGGCGACGGAGCTCGGTGCCGCGTACATCGCCGAGGATCCGATGCGCGGCGCGGCGCGGGTGTTCGGCGAAGGGCTTGGTGAGGAGGGCGACCGTGCCGGCGCGCCGACGGCAGGTGATGCGGCGACATGAGAGCGGACGTGGTGATTGTCGGCGCAGGCTTGGCGGGCCTCGTCTGTGCGCAGGACCTGACGCGGGCGGGCATCGACTGCCGCGTGCTGGAGGCGAGCGACGGCGTCGGGGGCCGCGTGCGCAGCGACCGGCTCGACGGCTTCATCCTCGATCGAGGCTTTCAGATTCTGCTCTGCGCATACCCGCAGGTCAAGGCGCGGCTCGATCTCGACGCTCTCGGCCTCGGCTACTTCGAGCCGGGAGCGATGGTCCGCGTCGACGGGCGCTTTCACCGCGTCAGCGACCCGCTGCGCCGTCCGCTGCAGCTCGTGCGGACGCTGTCGGCGCCGATCGGCGGCTTCGCCGAGAAGGCGCGCATGGCGCGCCTCGTGATCGGGACGCGGCGATCCTCGGTACGGGACATCCTCAGAGCGCCCGAGGGCACGACGGCCGAGCGCCTCGGCGGGGCGGGACTGTCCGCGCGCTCGATCGACCCGTTCTGGCGGCCGCTGTTCGCGGGCATCCAGCTCGATCCGAGTCTGGAAGCCTCGAGCCGGCGCTTCGAGACGGTCCTGAGGATGCTCGCCGAAGGGCCGACGGGCCTGCCGCGCGAGGGCATCGGGGCGATCCCCGCGCAGATCGCGGACACGCTACCTGAGCACACGGTGAGGCTGAACGCGCCCGTCGCGCGCATCGACGGGTGCTCCGCCGTGCTGGAGGACGGAGAGGTGGTGCAGGGCCGGGCCGTGGTGGTCGCCACCGACGGACCGACCGCGCACCGCCTGCTGGGTACGCGCGTGCCGGACCCGGGCTCGCGCGCGGCAGGCTGCTGCTGGTTTGCCACGCGCGAGCCGCCGATGGAGGGAGCGACGCTGATCCTCGACGGTGAGAGTGGCGGCCCGGCGTTGAACATGGTCGTGGTGAGTGAGGTCTCCCCCACCTACGCGCCGTCCGGACGCGCGCTGGTGGCGGCGGCGGTTCCAGGGCCGGCCGCCCTCGACCCTTCGGTCGCGCAGAGCGTCCGCGAGCAGCTCGCCCAGTGCTTCGGCTCGATGAGCACCGACTGGG
>DATBZG010000088.1:0-8918 GCA_036513335.1 Solirubrobacteraceae bacterium
ATCCGCAGCGACGTGTTCGAGGTGTAATCCTCGCTTCCGCCGACGTACGCGACCACGAACACGTAGAGCACCATCACCGCGCCGGCGTAAACCACGACCTGCACAGCAGCCACGAACTCAGCGCGCAAAAGCAAGAACAACACAGCAAGGGAAATCAGGTGCCCAACCAGAGCAAGCACGCTGTAAAAGGGGTTGCGCAAGACCACGACCCCCACCGCGCCCGTGATCGCCCCAATCCCGGCGAGGAAGAAAAGAACAGCGCTCACCGCGCCCACGTCCGTTCAGAATGTGCGGGTGCAGGCGGAGCTGAGGCGCGGCGACGCTCGCCTGCCGCGCAAGCGGCCGCGAGCGGCGGCGTGTCGCAGCGCAGCATCACTCACCCTCATTTCTGAGCGGAGTACGCTCGAGCGGCTCGGCCAGCAGCATCTCCTTCGTAAAGATCAAATCGCTGCGGTCGTAATCAGAGAGCTCGT
Source organism: Solirubrobacteraceae bacterium (assembly GCA_036513335.1). Lineage (GTDB taxonomy): Bacteria > Actinomycetota > Thermoleophilia > Solirubrobacterales > Solirubrobacteraceae > Palsa-744. The sequence goes on from DATBZG010000088.1 coordinate 474, forward strand.
AGTCGTGCCCCATCGTGATCGCATCGAACGGGCAGGCCACCTCGCAGTAGCCGCAGAAGATGCAGCGCGAGAGGTTGATCTCATACACCGCTGCGTAGCGCTCGCCTGCGGAGACACGGTTCTCGGGAGTGTTCTCTGCGGCGACGACGCGGATGCAGTCGGCCGGGCACGCCGCCGCGCACAGCGAGCAGCCGACGCACTTCTCGAGGCCTGTGTCCTCGAAGCGGTGGAGCTTGTGGCGGCCGCGGAAGCGCGGGTAGACGGGGACCTTCTCCTCGGGGTAGGAGATCGTGTTGGTCCCCTCCTTGATGCGCCCGAAGGTGGTCTTCAGGCCGCGCGCGGTCTCCACGAACGTGCGCCACGCACCTCGCCCGGTGCCAGGTGCGGGCGTGCGCTGGACGACGATCACGTCATCCCCTGGGCTCCAGCGCCCGACGTTCAACGTCGCCGTCGCGGACGCGCCGGCGGTCGCCGGGGCGGGGTTCTCGGGCTCGGAGGTGGGATCGCTCATCAGTGGGTGACGACCACGAGGATCGCGGTCACGAGGGCGTTGAGGGTGGCCAGCGGCAGGAGCACCTTCCAGCCGAAACTCATCAGTTGGTCATAGCGCAGGCGCGGGAGCGTAGCGCGCACCCAGATGAAGAAGAATGTGAACAGCGACATCTTGAACAGCACGATGATCGGGTCGACCCAGCCGGGGGGGTGGATGCCGAACGGCAGCAGCCAGCCGCCGAAGAACACGGTCGTGACGATCCCCGACACGACGAGCACGTTCAGGTACTCGGCGAAGTAGTAGGAGGCGAAGCGCCCGCCGCCGTACTCGGTGTTGTAGCCGCCCACGAGCTCCGCGTCGGCCTCTGTCAGGTCGAACGGCGCGCGGTTCGTCTCGGCGAAGCTCGCGGTGAGGAAGATCAAAAAGCCCACGAACTGTGGGATGAAATACCACATGCCTTTCTGCGCGTTTACGATCCCCGTCAGCGAGAGCGTCTGCGCGGTCATGATCACGCCGACCAGCGCCAGGCCCTGGGAGACCTCGTAGGAGATCAGCTGCGCGGCGCCGCGCATCGCGCCCAGGAACGAGTACTTCGAGCCCGAGGACCAGCCGCCGAGCATGATCCCGTAGAACGCGATCGCACCGAACGCGAACAGGTAGAGCGGGCCGATCGACACGTCCACGCCGTAGAGCCCCACGCGTTCGCCGAAGATGTGCTGGACGTTGCCGAAGGGGATGATCGCGAACGCGGCCACCGCGGTGAGGATCGAGATCAGCGGCGCGATCGCGAACAGGAAGCCCACCGAGGTGGTCGGGCGGAACTGCTCCTTGGTCAGCAGCTTCAGGATGTCCGCAAGCGGCTGCAGCGCGCCGTAGGGACCAACGCGGTTGGGCCCGTAGCGACCCTGCATGCGGCCCATGATCTTGCGCTCGGCGATCAGCACCACGGGGACGAGCTGCAGCCCCACGGCGAAGATCACGATCGCCTTCAGGATCTGCACCCACCACGATTCGTAGTAGCCGACCAGCGCCAGCACGCTCACGTGCGCTCCTCACCGGCGTACAGCAGTGGCTCGCCGGTTCGCTCACGAGGAAACAGGAACTCGAGTGCCGGCGAGTGCTCCACCTCGACGGCGTCCCACACCGAGCGCCAGCCGGCCAGCCCCGCGGCGTCCTCGTCTTGGGGGGCCGGCGCAGTGCCGCCGTCGCGCGCGGGCGTCGCGGCTGTGGGGAATGCGGAGGCGGCGTCCTGCTCCTGCCAGCGCACGCCGCGCCCGCCGATCTCCTCGAGCGTGATCCCTGCGTAGAACGGCACGGCCGCGAGCAGCTGCTTGGAGGCCATTGCCCCGCTTAGCACGTCGAGGTCGAGACCCGTGCGCAGGGCGAGCTCTGCGATCAGCTGCCATCCGGCGCGCACGTGGCCCGGCCGTGCGATCGCGGGACGCAGACGCTGTAGGCGCCCGTCGGGGTGCACGATCGTGCCCTCCTTCTCCGGGTATGCCTCCGCCGGGAAGACGACCGTCGCGTGCTCGCGCAGGCCCTCCGTCAGGAAGGCCGCGTGGGCGATGACCGTGCTCGCGCCGGCCAGGGCGCGCTCCCACAGCTCGCCGTCCGGGAGGTCGCGCAGCGGGTCGCTCTGGAGCAGGTAGAGGGCGCTCAGCTCGCCATCGGCGAGACCCTGTGCGATGCCGTGCGCATCCCTTGCCGTGCCGGCGGGCTGCTCGTCGAGCTCTGAGAGCCCCGGCCCGCCGTTCGGCAGCACGCCCGCCTCGCGCAGGCCGCGACCGTTGCTGGCGGCCGGCAGTTCGAGCAGCCCAGCGCCGTCGATGCCCGCCACGCCGAGGTTGTCGGCCAGATCCAGGAGCGCCTCTGCGCCGGCTGCACCGGCGGCGCCCGCCGTCAGGCGCTCGCCCCACAGGACAACGACCTCGCGTGCGGGGGCCTCATCGCTGTCATCGTCCTCACCCATCAAAAGCGTTGCCAGGGCACGCACCGCTTCGGGCTCGGCGCCCGCTTGGCGTGCCAGCTCCTCGGCTTTGGCGCCGCCCGCGAGCGCAGCGCTCAGGGCTGCGGCGAAGACGCCGCCCGCCCCCACCGCATAGCGGACCGACAGCGCCGCGCCGGCGTCGAGGGAGCTCGCGTGCGGCGAGGCCACAGCTAGCTTCAGGCCGTGTTGGCGCACGCCCTTGCGCAGCCTCAGGTCGAGGATCGGCGCGTCGTTGACCGGCTCGGTGTCGAGCACGAGCACCGCGTGGGCGAACTCGAGATCTGAGACCTTCGCCTGCAGGCCGGGCTCCCCGAGTGCGCGGTGCAGCTCCAGCGGCAGGCTGCCCGCGCGGCGCGAGTCCAGGTGCGGTGAGCCGAGGCCCTCGCGCATGAGACGGCTGAGCAGGAAGCCCTCCTCGTTCGTCGCCTGCCCGCCGACGATCGCAGCGGCGTTGGCGCCCGCGCGGCCGAGGCCCGCGGCGGCCTCTTCCAGCGCGCGCTCCCAGGACACCGCGCGCAGCTGCCCGCCGTCGCGCACCATCGGCTCCACGATGCGCTCGTCCACGTGGAAGGACTGGTAGGCGAAGCGGCCCTTGTCGCACAGCCAGCCGTCGTCCACCTCCACGTTGTCGCGCTGCAGCACACGCAGGGCGCGCTCGTCGCGGACCGTGATCGTGACGTTGCACTGCGCCGGGCACAGCGTGCACACCGAGCCCGCGCCCTCGATGTCCCACGGACGCGCGCGGAAACGATAGGGGCGCGAGGTGAGCGCGCCGACGGGGCACAGCTCGACGATGTTGCCGCTGAACGGCGCCACGTAGGGGTGCCCGTCGAAGGTCGAGACGTAGGAGTGCGCGCCGCGCTCGAGCAACACCAGCTGGTAGTCCTCCGCGACCTCCTGGGAGAAGCGCACGCAGCGGTAGCAGAGGATGCAGCGCTCGCGGTCGATCGCGATCAGCGGCGAGAGCTCCAGGGGCTTTACGAAGTGGCGCTTGGGCTCGATGAAGCGCGAGATGCCGCCGCCCCAGCCGAACGTGATGTCCTGCAGCGGGCACTCGCCGCCCTTGTCGCACACGGGGCAGTCCAGGGGATGGTTGATCAGCAGGAACTCCACCACCGACTGCTGCGCGGTCTTCACTCGATCGGTCTGCGTGTAGACGACCATGCCGTCCTTTACCGGGGTCGAGCAGCCGGTCTGCAGCTTCGGGATGCCCTCGATTTCCACGAGGCACATGCGACACGCGCCCACCGGCTGGCCGAGCTTCGGCTCGTAGCAGAACACCGGGATCTCGACGTCGCCGTGCTTCGCCGCGTCCACGAGCATCGTGTTCTCCGGGACCTGCACGTCTTGGCCGTCGATCGTGAACGTGATCGTCCTCGCTTCAGGGCGCGGCATCTCTAGATGCCTCCTCGGTGTGTGCCCGGCGCGCCCTCGTGGGCCCCCGGCGCCTGCTCGCCGCCGGGCTGGTGGGCGAGCAGCGTCCCCGGTGGCTCCTCCAGCGCGCCCTGGGCGGCCAGTGCCGTGTCGGAGGCAGCCGCGCCGTTCACGTTGCGCATGCGAGCCGCTTCCATGTGCGCTTCGAACTCGTCTTTGAACTTGGCGATCATCGAGCCGATCGGCATCGCCATCGCGTCGCCGAGCACACACAGGCAGTTGCCGATGATGTGCTCCTGCACGGAGGCCATGATCTCGAGGTCCATCGGCGTCGCCTCGCCCAGGTCGATGCGTTCGAGCATCTTCACCGTCCAGTTGGTGCCCTCGCGGCAGGGAGTGCACTTGCCGCAGGACTCGTGGCGATAGAACTTCGCCGTCTTCATCGCCACATCCAGGATCGGCGTGGCGTCGTCGACGACGATGATCGCGCCCGAGCCGAGCATCGAGCCGGCGCCCGCCAGCGAGTTGAAGTCGTAGGGGACGTCGAGGTCCTCCTCCTTGAGCACCGGCGAGGAGGAGCCGCCAGGGAACCAGCACTTGACCTTGCGGCCCTCGGCGGGGCCGCCCGCAAGGCCGTAGATGATCTCGCGGGAGGGGATGCCCAGCTCGATCTCGTAGTTGCCTGGTCGCTGCACGTGGCCGGACACCGACACGAGCTTCGTGCCCGTGGAGGTCTCCACCCCGAGCTTCGCGTACTCCTCGCCGCCCATCGCGACGATCGCGGGCACCGTGGCGAGCGTCTCGACGTTGTTGATCAGCGTCGGACCCTGGTAGAGGCCCTGCACGGCGGGGAACGGCGGCTTCAGGCGGGGGTTGCCGCGCTTGCCTTCCAACGAGTCCAGTAGGCCCGTCTCCTCGCCGCAGATGTATGCGCCGGCACCGCGGTGTACAACCAGCGAGAGCGAGAGGCCGGAGTCGAGGATGTTCTCGCCGATGTATCCCGCCTCGCGCGCTTCGTTCAGCGCCGCGTCGAGCATGTCCGCCTGCAGCACGTACTCGCCGCGGATGTAGATGAACGAGCGGTTCGTGCCGGCGGCGTGTGCCGCGATGATGATCCCCTCGATCAGCGTGTGTGGCGTCTTCTGCATCAGCTCGCGGTCCTTGAACGTCCCCGGCTCGGACTCGTCCGCGTTGCACACCAGGTACTTGTCCATCGTGCCCTTGGGCAGGAACGAGACCTTCGTGCCCATCGCGAAGCCCGCGCCGCCGCGTCCACGGATGCCCGATGCTTTGAGCTGCTCCAGGACCTCTTCCGGCGTCATCTGAAGCGCCTTGCGCAGCGACTGATAGCCGCCACGGCGTTCGTAGACCTCCAGCGTGTTCAGGCCCGGCTCGTCGATGTCGGTGAAGAGCAGAATTGGAACCCGCCCACCCGTCGCGGCTGCGGCCATGTTCACGAGCCTCCCTCGGCGGGGTGTAGTGGAAACTCCTGGCTGTTGGCATGGGGATCTGCGACCAGCCGTCGTGCCAGCTGCTTCTCGGGCAGCACCGGCCGCCCAGCGCGTATGTCATCCAGCAGCTGCGGCACGTCAGCGAGGGTGAGCGGCCCCACATAGATGCCGTCCACCGAGGCCATCGGTGCGATGTCGCACGCCCCCAGGCACTCGAATGCCCGCACGTTGAAATCTGAGTCCTCGCCTGCCGCGTTGCGGACTGCCTCGTACAGCTCGTCGGCGCCGCACAGCGAGCAGGAGATGTTCGTGCACACGTACACGCTGTGGCGCCCCACGGGGTTCGTCTCGAGCATGTCGTAGAACGTCGCCACCGAGTCCAGGTAGGCGGGGGTGACGCGCATCACGCACGCCACTTGCTCGATCGCCTCCGGCGAGCACCAGCCGTGCACGCGCTGCGCGGCCGCCAGCGCCGGAAGCGCAGCGGAGCGCCGGTCGGGGTACTTGGCCAGGTGCCCCTCGATCTCCGCCCGCAGGTCCTCAGGGACGGGGGTCGTGGCCGGGTCGGGGATCTCCGCCGGGTCCTTCTCCAGGTCCGCCGGCAGGTCCCAGCCGGGGACGCGCGAGCCGTGAGCGAAGCGCGTCACCGGCATCCGTACATCAGTGTCCGCGGCACGGACTTCCATCTCCTCGGCGAACTCGACGATCTCCTCCTCGGGCGTGCTCATCGATCTATTCCGCCCAAGATCGGATCGAGCATCGCAAGCGTTGCGATCATGTCGGCGATGTAGGCGCCCTTGACCATCGGCGCGGTCGCCTGCAGGTTCACGAACGACGGGTCGCGCATGTGCACGCGCGCCGGCTTGGAGGAGCCGTCTGAGCGCACGAAGCAGCCGAGCTCGCCGCGGGGGGACTCGATCGGCGAGTAGACCTCGCCCGGCGGCACGCGCATGCCCTCGGTGACGAGCTTGAAATGATGGATCAGTGCCTCCATCGACGTCGCCAGCTCGTGGCGTGGCGGCAGCGCGATCTTGCGGTCATCGGTGATGTGCGCTCCCTCAGGCAGGCCGTCGAGCGCCTGCTGGACGATCTTCACCGACTCGTACATCTCCGCAAGGCGCACCGCGTAGCGGTCGTAGTTGTCGCCCTGCGTGCCTACCGGGATCTTGAAGTCGAAGTGGTCATAGGAGGAGTAGGGGGCCGCCTTGCGCAGGTCCCACGGGTTGCCCGCCGCGCGGAGCAGCGGCCCCGTGACGCCGAGCGTCAGCAGCGTCTCCGCATCCAGCGGGCACGTGCCCCGCAGACGCTGAAGCACGATCTCGTTGCGGTTCAACAGCGCCCCGTACTGGTCGACGCGCGAGGGCATTTCCTTCAGGAAGCTCCGCAGCTTCTCCTCGAAGCCATGCGGGATGTCCTCGATCACCCCGCCCACCTGGAAGTAGCGCGTGTGCATGCGCTGCCCCGAGGACATCTCGAACAGGTCGAGGATCTTCTCGCGCTCGCGGAAGCAGTACCAGAACATCGAGATCGCGCCGAGGTCCAGGGCGCTCGTTCCCAGCCACACCAAGTGCGACATGATCCGGTTGAGCTCCAGGTGGATCACGCGCAGGTACTGCGCGCGCGGGGGCACGTCCACCTCGGCGAGTTTCTCGATCGCCGTGCAGAACGCCATCGCGTTGAAGTAGTAGGAGAGGTAGTCCATCCGCTCGATCACGGGGATGACCTTCCAGTAGGACTTGTCCTCCGCCGTCTTCTCGATCCCCGTGTGGACGTAGCCGATGATCGGTTTGACGTCTCGCACGATCTCGCCCTGCAGCGTCACCAGCAGGCGCAGCACGCCGTGGGTGGCCGGGTGGTGCGGGCCGAAGTTCAGCGTCAAGAGCTCCTGTGTCGAGCCCTCGCCCTCGCTGCGCTCCTCGAGCTGCTCGTGCAGCGGCGCCAGCGTGATGCTCTGCTCGCGGCGGCGGTACTCGGAGAGTGTCGGCTCCTCGGTCGGGCTCACTCGGAGGAACCCGTCGAATCGCCCTCGTTGAACGTGAAGATCACCGGTTCGCCGCCGATTGGGAAGTCCCGGCGCTGCGGATGGCCCTCGTAGTCCTCCGGCATCAGGATCCGTCGCAGGTCGGGGTGGCCTTCGAAGACCACGCCGAACATGTCGTAGACCTCACGCTCCTGGTGGTTGGCCGTGGGCCATTCCTCGGTTACCGACGCGACGACCGGGTCCCCGCTGTCCACGCGAAGCTTCACCGCGATGCGATCCACGCGGCTCATGTCCAGCAGCTCGTAGATGACCCCCAGGCGCGGCTCGTGCGGGTAGTAGTCCACGCCGTGGACGCTCGACATGAACGCATAGCCCTGCTCGCGTAGGTGCGCGAGGACGGCGCGGATCGACCCGGGCTCGACCGTCAGCGTCGCCTGGTTGCGGAAGAAGGTGGTCTCGGCTACCACGTCCTCGCCGTGCGCCTCCCGGAGCTCCTGCGCGATCAGCTCGAGCCCGGTGGCGTCAGGCACCGGACGTGTCCTCCTCCGCAGACACGTTGACCGCCGCCGGCAGCGCCGTGGCGCCACTCAGCTCCGGCACGACCTCCTCGGTCCCCTCGGCCTGGTAGCGCTCGCGCCATCCCATGTCGGGATCCTCCTGGACCATCTTGCGCAGCTTCAGCACACCGTGCATCAACGCCTCGGGGCGGGGCGGGCAGCCGGGGACGTGCACGTCGATCGGCATGAACTTGTCGGCCGGGACGAGCGCGTAGTTGTTGAACACGCCCATCGAACTGCAGCAGGCGCCCATCGAGATCGCCCACTTGGGCTCGAGCATCTGGTCATAGATGCGGCGCACGATCGGCGCCATCTTGATCGACACGCGCCCGGAGAGGATCAGTAGGTCAGCCTGACGTGGTGAGGCGCGGAACGCCTCGAAGCCGAAGCGCGCCACGTCCACGCGCGCCGCCACGATCGACATCATCTCGATCGCGCAGCAGGCCAGGCCGAACGTCGCTGGGAAGAACGAGTTAGAGCGCGCCCACGCGACCGCCTTGTCGAGCGTGGTGGTCATGATGCTTTCTTCCACGTGGCGTTCGAAGTCCGCGCCCTCGAGGTGCGATGAGGGGTTCGGCCCCTCGATCGCCCCTCCGCGCAGC